>CAZGGT010000020.1:0-2022 GCA_964525335.1 uncultured Nitratifractor sp.
ACGTTTCCGACCTACGCGGCTGACATTCCTTCCAAATCCTGGTTCGGAAACGACGGTTCCGACCTCCGGGGCTTACCCTCGGTTAGTCTAAGGAGGTTACTCTATCATTCGTTATAGAAATCATAAGGATGACAAATGATACGATCGTTCACTCTCACCCTCTTCCTGCTCTTTTTGGGTACCGGCTGTCAACAGCAGCAGGGATCGACCCGACACTACGACGGAGAGAAGCTCGCCCGGGAGAAGTGCTCCCGATGTCACAATCTCGACATGCCCCCCAAGACCAGCGATCACGAAGCCGCACCGCCCCTCTACACCGTGACGGTCCACCTCAAAGACTGGATGAAGACCCCCACGCCCGACGCCCAGCGGCAGAAGTTCATCGACTTCGTCGCCGATTACGTGCTGCACCCCAGCCGCGACAAATCCTATTGCGACCCCAAAAGCCTCGAACTCTACGGTCTGATGCCCTCCCAGAAAGGCAAGGTCACCCCCGAACAGCTGCGCGCCATCGCCGCCTGGATCTACGACCATTACGACCAGATGGCCATGCTCCGGATCATGAAAGAGCGCAACCGCCTGGCCGCCATGCCCCCCTGGAAACAGGTCCTGGAGACCCGGGATTGCCGCAGCTGCCACATCCTCGGCGCCGGAAAACTCGCCCCCTCCTTCCCCCGGATCGCCCGCCGCTATGCCGACGACCCCGATGCGGAGAAAAAGATCCGCGACGCCATTCTCCACGGCAGCCGGGGGAAATGGCCCGCTTTTCACGTCCCGATGCGCGCCTACGACGACCTGACCCCCCAGCAACTCGAAGGGATCACCCGCTGGATCCTGGATCGGAAAGAGGAAAACGCCACCGCCCCGAAAAGCGACTGAGTTTCGGGAAGGTCATCGCATCGTCAGGAAGGACGTTTCTGACGATACGGTCGATTTTACTTCCCGAAAAGCTTCGCGAACAGGGAGCGTTTCTTCCCCGCCAGCCTGTCGATCACGTCGAAGTAGTAGGCTTCCTCCTTCAGCCCAAGCTCCGGGTACTTGAGCCTGCCGTCGGGAAGGACTCCGATGGTGAAGGGGACGGAGCGGATCTTGAAGGCTTCCGCCAGCTTCGGATTGCGGCTGACGTCGCAGGTGAGGAGGCGGACCCCCTGCTCCCCGGCGTAGTCCGCCAACCGATCCTCGATGAGCCGCAACAGCGCCTGGCAGGGGCCGCAGGTAGGCGAGTAGAACTCCACGAAGGCCGGGATTTCGCTCTCCTTGAGCAGCTTCTCGTAGTTTCTATCGGTCAGTTCCATCCTGCGCCTCCTTCCGGTGGATTCCCTCTTCGTCCACAGCGATGCTCCCCTCCCCGCTCAGGGAGCTCAGGGCCGCTTTGAAGAGCTTGCGGCTGAGGCCGAAACGCTCCCGGATCTCCTCCGGACGGTTCTTGTACCCCATCGGCAGGGAGCCGCCCGCCCGCTCCAGTGCCTCCAGCACGGCCCGGCGGGCCTCCTCCAGCTTCGCCTCCCTCCCCGGAGGGCGTAGGCTCAGGTCGAGTTTTTTGTCGGGCCGGACTTTGCGGATGTAGCCGGTGCAGCGCTGGCCGATCTCCAGGGGCTCGAAAACCTCGTTGTCGAAAAGCATCCCCTCGTAGCGGTTCTCGGCGATCACCTTGTAGCCCAGGGGGGTGCGGGCCAGAATCAGCAGTTCCATCCGCTGCCCCGGCGCCAGCCCCGCCATCTCCCGCACGAAATGCTTCCCCAGCTTCTGGGTGGCGTAGAGCCGCCCCGTCCGTTCGTCGAGACAGACCCGCAGCAGCTTCTTCTCCCCGATGCGGAAATACTCCTTCTGCTGGGAGAGGGGGACGAAGAGATCCTTGGGCAGCCCCCAGTCGACGAAAGCCCCGTAGGGGCGGTAATCCACCACGGTAAAGAGCCCGTACTCGTCCCGCATGGCGATGGGCCGCTCCGTCGTCGCCACCGGCCGATCCTCCGAGTCGTGATAGACGAAAACCTCCAGCAGATCCCCCACCCCCATCTCCGG
>CAZGGT010000021.1:0-22073 GCA_964525335.1 uncultured Nitratifractor sp.
CCGTCGTCGCTCAGGAGCGCTCCGGGGAGTCGAGGAAGTTTCGGACCGCGTCGTCCGCCCGTTCTCCGTCGCGTTTTCGGATGCGGACCACCCGGATGCCGCTGAGCTCCAGCGCCTCCTTCATGTTGGGGCCGACGGCCCGGGCCAGCATCACGTCGACGTCGGAGAGGTTTTCCAGGTCTTTGCGGTGCAGCTCCACCTCCGCGGCGGAGTAGGTGTCCATCGGTTCCTCGCCCGCTTCGAAATCTTCCGCGCCGAATCCCCGGCCGTGATTCCCCGATCTCCGCCCGTGTCCGCGGCCCTGTCCGTGCCCGCCTCCTCCTCTGCCGTGTCCATGCCCTCCGTCGTGGGGGCCGCCCTCGTGGTCGTGCTCGTGGGTGTGACGATTGGGACGCAGCTCGGCAAAGACGCCGTCGTCGAAGATCGCGAACCACGGCGCGCGTCCGACGCGCACGAAAATCTCCCGTTTTTCATCGTGAACCGGAACGGCGATTTTCATAGAAAGCTCCTTTTGATATTGATAATGAATCTTAAAATGATACTCCTCTTTCCCGGAGCTTGTCAAGAGATTTAAGAGATCTCCAATCCCGAAAAGTTTATAATCGGATTCATGCTGGACTCCGAGGATCGGAGAGACATACAAAAGCATCGTTCCGTATTCTCCGCTTTTTGTATCCGTGTAGGCAGAATTTCTTTTCGAAAGGTGTGATCATGACACTCGACTGCTGCGGACTGGCCTGTCCCGAACCGGTCCTTCGGACCAAAAAAACTCTCGAATCCCTTCCCGACGACTCCATTCTCGACGTGCTGGTGGACCAGGAGTCCTCCGTGGTCAACGTCCGACGTTTCGCGGAGAACAGCGGATACGAATGCCGGATCGAGGCGTTGGGGGACGGGCGGACCCGACTGAGCATCGTCAAAGGCTTCGCCTGCGCCCTCCCCGAATCGGAGCCGACGAGCGGGGGCTTCCTCGACAAGACCCTCTTCATCAAAGACGACCGGGTCGGCGAGGGGGAGCTGGGATCCCTGCTCATGGAGGGATTCCTCAAGACGACCCTGGAGTTCGACCGCCTGCCCCGCAACATCGTGCTGGTCAACCGCGGCGTCTTCCTGACGACCGATCCCGAACGCTACGGCGGGATCCTGGAGATCCTCCGGGAGCTGGAGCGGCGCGGCGTGAAGATCTACAGCTGCGGGCTCTGCATGAACCACTTCGGCATTCCCGCCCAAAACCTTCAGGTCGGGGAGATCGGCAACGCCTACGATACGATGCGGATGCTTCTGCAGACCGAAACGGTCACCCTCTAACACGAAGGAGTATCCATGAAAATTCTGATCCTTTTCAACCATCAGCCCTACGACGGAAGCGACGTGGCCTGGAACGGTCTGCGCCTGGCCAAAACCCTCCATGAACGGGGGGAAGAGGTGCGGATCTTTCTCATGAACGATTCGGTGGACCTCGCCCGGGAGTGCACCCGCAAACCCGAGAGCTACGACCAGGATCTGGTGGCGATGCTCCGCGGCCTCTACGAGAGCGGCGTCGCTCTCAAAGTCTGCGGCACCTGCCAGGCCCGCTGCGGTCTCTACCGCGACGAACCCTACTTCGCCCCGGAGATCAAAGGGACCATGAACGATCTGGCGGATTGGGTGCTGGAAAGCGACCGAATCCTCAGCTTCTAGCCAAACAAAGGAGACCGATGAACCCCTACCGAGACCTGCCGCGGGTAGACCGCCTGCTCGCCCATGAGGCATTTGCCTCCTGCCATCCCGCCCTCCTGGCCGAGGCGATCCGGACCGAGATCGAGGCGCTTCGGAACCGGATCGCTTCCGGGGAGATCGATGCCGTCGACGAAGCGGCGTTGCTGGAGGCGATCGGACGGCGCTACCGGGCGGCGTTGACCCCTTCGCTGCGTCCCCTCGTCAACGCCACGGGCGTCGTCATCCACACCAACCTGGGGCGCTCCCCCATCGACGAAAGGCTCTTCGACGAGGCGAAAGAGCTCGCCACGGGCTACTGCAACCTGGAATACGACCTGGAGGCGGGGAAGCGGGGCGACCGCTACGTCCACACGGCGGAGGCCCTGCGGGAGCTGCTCGGAGCCGAAGACGCCCTGATCGTCAACAACAACGCCGCGGCGGTCTTTCTGATCCTCAACACCTTTTCCCGGGGGCGGGAGACCGTCGTCTCCCGGGGGGAGCTGGTGGAGATCGGCGGGAGCTTCCGGATCCCCGAGGTGATGGCCGCCAGCGGAGCGCACCTGCGGGAAGTGGGCACCACCAACAAGACCCGCCTCCGGGATTACGAGGAGGCGATCGTCCCGGAGACGGCCATGCTCATGAAGGTCCACAAATCCAACTACACCATCGAAGGATTCAGCGAAGAGGCTTCCATCGGGGAGATCGTCTCCCTGGCCCGGGAGCGGGAACTCCTGAGCTATTACGACCTGGGGAGCGCCTACCTGCCGGAGCTTCCCTGGGGGCTGGGGGCGGCAGAGCCGTCGATCTTCCGTCTGATGAAGGAGCCCCCCGACCTGTTGAGTTTCAGCGGAGACAAACTCTTCGGAGGCGTGCAGGCGGGGATCATCGTGGGCAAGAAGGAGCTCATCGGCCGACTCAAGCGCAACCAGATCCTGCGGATGTTCCGGGTGGACAAGCTGACCCTGACGCTCCTGGAGCGGACGGTGCTGGCCTACCGGAAAGGGGAGTACGAGCGGATCCCCGTCCTGCGGATGCTCTTCGCGGGGGTGGAGGAGCTGCGGGAGCGGGCGGAGGAGCTGCGCCGGAGGCTCCCCCTGCCCGCGGAGATCCGCGAATCCCGCACCTACGTCGGCGGCGGGACGATGCCCAACCGGAAGATCCCCACCGTCGTCCTGGCCCTGGAGGGGGACCCCGAGGCCCTGGAGCGGCATTTCCGCGCCCGGCGGGTCATCGGGAGGATCGAAGCGGATCGCTTCGTACTGGACATGCGGACGGTGCGGGAGCGGGACTTCGACGCGATCGTCGCAGCTGGTGCTGGTATTGGTGATGGTGGTAGTGTTGGTAGTGTCGGGGGGCGGGGATGAAGGAGCTGATCGTCGGGACCGCCGGGCATGTCGACCACGGCAAGACCGCACTCATCGAGGCGATGACCGGCTACGATGGGGATGAGCTGGCGGAGGAGAAGGCCCGGGGGATCACCATCGACCTGAGCTTCAGCCACATGCGCCGGGAAGGGGTCAACGTCGCCTTCATCGACGTGCCGGGCCACGAGCGGCTCATCAAGACGATGGTGAGCGGCGCGTTCGGCTTCGACGCGGCGCTGCTGGCGGTGGACGCGGGGGAGGGGATCATGCCCCAGACCCGGGAACACCTCGCGGTCCTGGAGATCGTGGGGGTGCGCCGGATCGTCGTGGCCCTGACCAAGAGCGACCGGGTGACGGAGGAGGAGCTCCTGCGCCGCCGCCGGGAGCTGGAGGAGATTTTGGAGCGGGAGCATCCCAGGATGCGCTGCGAAGGGATCCTCCCCACTTCGATCCACGATCCGCAGAGCATCGAACGGCTGAAGGATCTCCTCTTCTCCCTGCCGCCCCGGCCCCTGGGGGATGCCGGATTTTTCCGCTACTACATCGACCGGGTCTTCTCTCCCCGGGGGGTGGGGACCGTCGTGACGGGGACGGTCCTCTCGGGGCGGGTCTCCCGGGGCGACAAACTCAACGTCGCCGAGCTGGGCAAACCGGCGACCGTCCGGGGGATCCAGGTCCACGGCGAAGAGGTGGAGAGCGCCCACACCCATCAGCGGGTCGCCCTCAACCTCGATCTGCCCCACCGGCGCCTGGAGAAGGGATATCTCCTCTGCACCCGGGGCTACTTCCGGGGCTTCGACCGGATCGACGTCTCGGTCCGGACCCTGCCGGGGGTCGAACTGCGCCACGGGACGGAGCTGCTCTTCATCAGCGGGGCCAAGCGGGTCGAAGCGACCCTGCTCTTCTACGAGGGGGAGGAGTACGCCACCCTCAAGCTGCGCGAAAAGGTCTACACCCGCTTCGGGGATCCCTACGTGCTCCTGGCTTCCGGACGCCTCGCCGGGGGCGGGGAGATCCTCATCCCCGTCAGCGAACCGATCCGCAAACGCCACAAACTCGAACTGCTCCGGGCCCTGGAGGCCCGGGAGTGGGAGCGGGCTTTCTCGCTGCTGCTCTCCCATCACCGCCGGGGCTTCGGCCTCATCGCCAGCCAGCAGCGCTTCGCCATGAGCCAGGAGGAGGCCCTGGCCATCGCCCGGAGGCTCCCGGAGGCCTTCGTCGACGAGGCGGGGAAGGTCCTCTACCCCCCCGAGGCGGTGGAGCGGATCGCCGAGGCCCTGCGGGGGATCTACGAGCACAATCCCCGGGCGTTGCTCTCTCCGGCGTCGGTGGTGCTGCGGATCCCCTGGGCCAGCGAAGCCCTGGCCGGCGAGGCGATGAAGCGCCTGGAGTCCGCGGGATTCCTCCGGAAGGCCCGGGGGCTCTACCTGCGGGCCGATCAGGACGAGGCGGAGCTGCTGGAGAGCCTGGAGGAGCGGATCTTCGCCATCCTGGAGGAGGAGGGCTTCACCCCGGAGGCCCCCTACAACCTCTACGACCGCCTCGACCTCGACCGGGCCACGGGAGACCGGGCCCTCAAATCCCTCACCGCCCGCAAAAAGGTGGTCCGCCTCGCCCACAACCTCTTCGTCACCGAGGGGAACCTCCGGAAGATCCTCTCGACCATGCGGGAGATCATGGTCGCCCGGGGCTACATCGACATCCGCAATTTCAAGGAAGAGACCGGCATGAGCCGCAAATACTGCATCGCCTACCTGGAGTGGCTGGACAAAAGCGGCGAAACGGTGCGGGAGGGGGAGAAGCGTCGGCCGAAATATGCGTGACGCCGATTGAAGCGTCCGAGTCGTCGGAAACGACGTTTCCGACCAACGCGTTGCAGAAGGATCCGTTCGTTCGACCGGGAATCCTGATCGATCACCTTCGTCGTTCGACTGAATGAGGCATCTTTACAAAAATTCAGATTTTTACTAATATTGTGTAAATACAAAACGGGAGGATCCGAATGAAAAAAGCGGTCAACCTTCGACTCGACGAGCGTATCGTGGTCCTGCTCAACGATCTGAGCGACGAGTTTCATACGACGAAGACCGAGATCGTGGAAAAAGCGATCGAAATGTTTTCCCGCCAGAGCGGGCGGCGGAAAAACCGGTTGCTCGACTACGCCGGCGCTCTGGGCGGAAAAGAGGCCGACAGGATGCTCGACGCGATCCGTGGGGACAAAGACCGCAAAGAGTTTTCGTTGGATCTCTGATGGCGAAATACCTGCTCGACAGCGACACGCTCATCTATTTTCTCAAAGGCCGCAGCGAGACGGTCTCGGCGCTTGTCGCCCACTCTCCCGATGATCTCGTGACCTCCCGGATCAATTACGCGGAGCTTCTCTACGGGGCCTACAACTCCGCGAAGGTGGAACAAAATCTCAGGATCATCGTTCCTTTCCTGGAGAACTTCGAGATCTTCGAATTCGACCGGACGGCGGCGGAGATCTTCGCCAAAGAGAAGGCGAGGCTCAAAAAGAGCGGCACGATGATCGCAGACATGGATCTGATGATCGCTTCGGTCGCACTGGCCAACGATCTGACGCTGGTGACCAACAACACGCGCCATTTCGAGCGGATCAAAACGCTGCGGCTTGAAAACTGGGCGAGGTGATTTCCCGGATTCCATGTATCGCGGCATTTCCATATCGGTATTTTTGAAGTTTTCGGAGAATCTCCTGCGTTTCCATCGGGTTATGATCGCAGGTGCATGGCGAGAGGGTGGAGGAGGCATACACTCCCAAAAAATGGGACTTTTAACGATATACCTTAAATATATGCCACACAAATACACACTTTGGCCCGTGTGTGAAAAAGCGTAACATGCGTTACCACAAAGGGGAGATTTTTATTTTAGCAGATGTTTTTTGAAGTAGAGAGAAGGCCCCCGCCCCAATCAACCACAGGAGGGCGGGGGTAGCTGAAGCCTCGCATTACGATTACGCTTTACGCTGCGATAGCGCCGTGCGGTGGTGACGGAGGGGGGTGGTATCCTCCTCCCGCACGGAGATCAGTCGCGGGTCTGCCACTCCTCCATCCGTTCGAGTGCGTAGGCCACAAGGGTCTCGATGGCCTGGCGATCCAGCCTGGAGTTTCGACGGATACCGAAGGTTCTATACAGCAGCCGATACAGCCGCTTCTCCTCCGTCGGTCCCATGTTTGGGTCGATGATGCTGGCGATCCATTGCCGATCTACAGCGCAGGCACGGGGGAGTGCCGATCTGACTGCCTGTGTGATGTAGCGCCTCGTATGAAAAGATAGTGTCATGGGTCCACAAACGTAACTTCGATCGTCCGTATATTTTCGCTGTGACGTAGATCGATCTCTTCTTCAAGGGAGATCAGGCCGCGCTGTCGAAGGACCCGTAGGGGATCGACCCTCGGGGAGTCGCTGCCCCGCGTCACTTGCACCGCCTGCTTGCCCGCTTCGAGTTCAACACCGTCGCCCAGGTCAAGGTGGAGTCCGTTGAGTCGTCCCATAGCGGTGACCCCCAGCCCCATCTCGTCGATCTCTTTGGAGGCGTCCCAGCACCCGGGAGGTTCGGGCTGCGGCCCCAGGACCTCTTCGGCCTGCTTGATGATCTCCTGCGCCGCCTGGAGGTCGGGGATCTCGTGGGTGGGGTCAAGCAGCCCCAGGGCGACCAGGCGGGCGTCGATCTCCAGCGCTGCAAGTTCGGGGTCCCTTGCGGCCCGGTCTCTCTCTTTTTGTCGCCACTCTGCCACCCGCTGTTTGCAATTGCGCCGCCGGTCTTTCTCTCTGAGTCGTTGGATTCTCCTGCTAATCGCCATGTTGCGCGTCCTCCAATGCTTCGATGCGGGGGATCAGATCGGCCACCTCGACGGCCTTGATGTATTTGTCGGTCCAGTTTTGCACCACGACCAATTGGGAGGAGGAGATCAGGCCGTTCGACCATGCCTCCAGGGCATCGACCAGCAGACCGGGGATGTCCTGGACTGTCCGGGGTTTCGTTAACGGTATCGGCTGCTGAAAAAGCTGTAGTCGCTTTGCCAGGTTCTCCAGTAGCTGGGGATTGGTTTTCGCCATCTCGATGTAGTTGTCGATGACGTCGACGCGGGCGATTTTGTATCCATCCTTAATGGACTGCCCAAGCGCCCCCTTGTATGTGGTGCGGACATGGACTCCCAGATGTTCGGCGATTGCCGACCGCCCCATCCCCTTGGCTGCCAGCTGGAGGGCTGTCTCCAGCATTGCGTCAGTGACCTTTTTTGCCATTACTGAAAGCCTTTCTTTTTTGACGGCGCCTCTACGCGTTCGTAGTTCTTGTTGAGGTCGTTTTGCCATACGGCGAGGTACCCGTCGATGGGATTTCTGATGTAGATGCGACCGTCCTTTTCTTCGACGACCTCGAAGCGCTTGCCGGTCTCTTTGCAGCGGATCCAGCTACCGGGCTTCATCCTCTTCTCCTTTCACCGGCGCGTAACTCTCCAGAAACCACCAGATCGGCATTGTCCACACCAGCCGCGTGTTGGGCTTGGCAAAAAACACCTCCTCCGCTACGATGGATCGGATCTCCACGACGACGCCGCTTTCACGGTGTTTGAAAAGGTCTCCGACTCTCATCGTCGCCCCCTCTTTGGTCCCGCCAGGATCTTACCGGGGGTGCCGCGCTGGGGTAGCTGGATCGTCGCCCCGACGCCCTGCGCTTTTCTGGGAGGGATCACGGTTTTTCTCACCGCTGCGTAGGGGCCGGTCTTTCTCACGCTGCGCCCCCTGTAGAAGGAGACCGGCGCCGGATCTCTTCGATGATGCTGTCCGGGGCGATCGTCTCGATGGAGTGGATTATCTTGCGCGCCACGTCCTCCAGGGCATCGATGACCTCTCGTCTCTTGTCGACCTCGCGGACCAGGTCACCGTCGGTTCTGTCGATGCTATGCCGGACTTCATCGAGGGGGACTCTCTCGGTCTCGGGCAATGCCCGGGGATACTTCTCCGCGATGGCGGCGGCGATAGCCTTCTCCTGGTCTGTGCCATTGGTGAGTTCGTAGAGGTTGGTCTGCCCGCCCTCGATCTTCGAGATGTAGAGGGCGACGATCCCGTCTCCGACGCTGGGGAGGTTTCGGCTGGGCAGCTTCGCCTCCAATAGAGAGACAGCCTCCCGCTGTCGCTGTGCATGTCGGAGGACCCCCTGTTCGGTCTCTTTGGCGATGGCCTCGATCTCCTTGCGCCGCTGGAGGGCGCGGGCGGCCGGGGGCAGTACGATGTCCTTGCCGATCTGCCTCAGCTTCTCACGGGCCTGCTGGAGGCCTTCACGGAGGTTTTTGGCGTAACTCCCCAGCACATCGTCGTGCAGAGACTCGGCGGCCATCTCGATGGCGGTCAATGGAGTCGCCGGGACTTCGATGTTTTGGTTCAGGACCTCCTCGATCTCCAGGCCGAAGCGGTCGGGTTGTACTTTCGTTGGGGAGTGTTCACCTGGTTCGATTCTCATTGTGCATCCTTTTTGAATTGATATGCGGGCTGCTATTTTTTACGCGCCGCCACCCGGGGCGCGGTGATGATGTTTGCATCCTGGTGTGCATTGGAGGCAATACCAGGCATCCCGGTCGGATAGCTGGGGGTCTTTGTCTGAGTGTGTCTCCTGCCCTGTCTCTTCTGCCTGATCTTTGTCTCCCCAGTAAAGAGAGACTGGGCTTTTCTCTTACCGGCAAAATGTTGGGGTATCGGGGGGACGGGACACACGGGACACCCCTTATAGGGGTGTGTCCCGGTTGTCCCGGTACCCGTCCGACATACCCGGCGGGACAAATTTTTAAAATGTCCCGGCTTGTCCCGCTTGTCCCGATGTCCATCGAAGTCCCATTTTTTAGTAGCTTGCTGGCTGTGCGTCCAAAATGTCCCGCTTGTCCCGTTCATCGTTTCACCTTGCAATCCACCGGGACAAAGCAGGTGTCCGCGAAAAAGTGCAAAATGTCCCGCTGAATGAGGTCTTTTCTCCCCCGCTGAAATGCCTTTTTCTTTGCCTCTGTGGTATCCGCGTCGATGACTTTGTAGGCCTCTTCTCTCCACTCTTCAAGCGTGCATCCTTTGCCCTCGATGATCCCCTCCCGGCGCTTGATTTCGTCGGAGAGTTCGACTCCATGGTCGCGGATGGCGATCCGAAGCGCCCGGAGTAGATCCTCCTGCCGACGGGTGAGGGGCCGATCTTTCTGCCGGATGTTCTTCTCCGTCAACACGGGGACCAGGGTGTCGATGGGCCGCCCGTCGTCGTATGCCCGCCCGGTGCTGACGACCTCCATCTCGAAGGTCATCGGGTCCGGTTCTTCGGCCTCCTTCATCTTCGTGCACTTCATCGTTACGATCCTCTCCTCTTTATCGGCCCTCTCGATCCCGAAAGCGGCATCCAGCGCCCCGAAGCGTGCCGATGTGCCCCGGGACCTGTCTTTCGCCCCGTGGCCGCTGTGGTGGACCCAGGCGACGGCGGGGGCGTGCGGGAGGATGTGGCGGTCGATGTTCTGGAGGATCCGCCCGAAGTCGGACGCGCTGTTTTCTTCTCCGGTCATGTTTCGATGCAGGGTGTCGATGATTACCAGCTTCACCCCTCCAACCTGTTGCAGCATCTCGGAGAGATCCATCATCGACTTTTCATCCATCAGGTCAACGGGACCGGGAGAGAGGAGGAGGCCGTCCAGGGAGGCCCCGTAGCGATGTTGGAGTCCAAGCGCCCGGTATCCAAGCCCGATCCGGCCCTCCCCGGCAATATAGGCCACCTTGCCGCGCCGTGTATCGTGTCCATGCCACTCCAGGCCGTTGGCGATGTGATAGGCCATATCCAGGGCGATGAAACTTTTGAAGCTTGCCGGTTCTCCGAAGATCTCGATCAATCCGCTTTCGGGGAGGACCCCATCGATCAGCCACGATGGGGGGCGAAGGTCGGAGATGATCTCCGAAAACGGGGTGAAGCCTGGAGTTTTCTCTTCTACAGGCACAACGACCACTCCTTTCTCCTCGACTGCTTTTTCAATCTCTTCGATCAGTCCCATGACCGCCCCTTTCTCACCCAGTCGCCGAAGTCCTGGCCGCTGTCGAAGGGCCAAAGGTTCTCCAGGGCGATCCCGGCGTCCTGAAGGGCCTTGAAGGCATTTTCTCCCGCCCGGTCGCCATCCAGTGCGCCCAGCAGCTTCACTCCCTTGAATCGTTCGCTTTTCAAAAGGGAGATCAGGCGATCATCGATCCTCGAAGCACTCCACAAACCGACAAAAGGGATAGAGTGCAACGTAGCGATCAAGCTGTCTTTGACTCCCTCGCCGATCAGTGCGTACCCCTTCTTTTGGATCAGTCGCATCTGTGCGGCCATGAAGGGCATGGGTGACTGTGCGGAGGGCTTCTCCGCCGCTTTGGTGTAGAAGTACTTCGGCGGCGTCCCGATTCTCCACTTTGGCCTGTAGAGAATGATGTCCACCACCTTCTCCGACTCGTCACGGATCACGATGGCCGGGCACTCGTAGTAATCATCCCAGCCCACGACCTTCTCGAAGATGTATCGCGCTACTTTGGGGTCCACACCCGGGTGGAGGTAGCCCTCGAAAAGCTTCTCGAAGGGCGGGGCGACCCAGACGGCCGGCGTCTCTTTGCCATCGATCTCGACGATCGTCTCTCCCCATTTCTTCGGGTAGTGGAGGGGTAGGGCCTGTAAGAGAGGAGTGGCCCGTTCTGCAAGTCGCTTGGAGAGTTCGGCGTCGTCTCTCTTTGGATTCTGAGGGGGTTTTCTCTTTATAGGGACAGGACTACCCCCCGAGACGCCCAGCTGGGCAGAGACCCACTCCAGGGCCTCCTGGGGCGTCATTTCGTGATGGCGTTGTAGCAGGTCGAAAATGTCCCCGCCAAAATCGTCGCCGAAGTCCTTGATGTATCCATCGGACCGCCGGATCGAAGCGGAGGGGGTCCGTTCGTCCCGTAGCCGAAAGTGCCAGCCCTTCACCTCGTAGCCAAGCACGGAGAGAAGGTCCCGGACCGCCTCCCCGTCCAGCCGGGATTTCACGTCCCGAAAATGTGGTAAACTTGTCATCTCATCTCCCTAATATCCCGGGAGGGTGCCCGCCCTCCACTGTCCGAAAAACTCACCTTCATCATCCCGTGACGCGACTATCGGCACCTTTGCGAGATGCTTCATCAGGTCACGATTGCGCTGTAACGGGTGGTATGCGGCCCGGTTCATTGAAATACGCACCAGGATCACGCACTTTGGAGGATCTGATCGATGTCAGACTTGCGAAAGAGGACAACGCGTCCAATCTTGATTGGTTCGGGGATCTTTTTATCCTTGATCCAGCGCCACAGGGTGGCCCGGCTGATCCCTCCCAGGATCTCCCGGACTTCACTGGTTCGGAGAAACTTGTCGTCTTTGGAGTTCATGCGACATCCTTCGATTGAGATGTCGCATTATGTTGCAGGGGGTGTTTTTTGTCACGCGGGAGAATGTTTAGTTTTTTCGACAATCCTCAGTGGGCAGGGCGTCAACGATGGGTTTTATATCACCCGACCGATGGGGGAGGCCGTACTTTTCAAAAATCCGCTTGATTTCTGGGAGGAGGATCTCCTCCTTCGATGCACGGCCCTCGATGCCGACGTTCGCCTTGATGATCCTCCGAAGGGACTCGATGCAGTCCTGGGCATTGACCATAACGTCGGCTTGCATCATCCCGGGGTTGCCATTTTCGTCGTGACCCCAGAATACACCTCGAAGGGTTACGCCGGTAGCGGGGAGGGAGTCCACAACCTCCTCAAGCTTCTTCAAGCGCCTCTCGACGCTTTCAAGAAATACGCCGGGCCTTCTGCCGCCGGTGACGCCTTTTTTCAGCTTCTCCGTGCGGGGCTTCGTTGTTTTCGCCGACCAGTAGCGTTCGACTGCGATGGACACTTCAGCCAGGACGGCGCGCCTGAGAAACGGGTCGTCCTCGTCAACGAGTCCACCGATCAGGGGGTCCACGACATCGGCCACGCATTGGATCAGGTCACTATACGCACGTTTGGCGACAAAAAGCACGGCCTCCTTCTCCTCCATCTGTGCCGGGCAACCGCCACACCCCCCGGTGAGTTTTTCTACCCACCTATCGAAGTGCCCCTTTGCCGTGGAGTCCATAATCATGCGGGCAAGTTCGACGTATCGCCTTTTGTCCTCGGGGATCTCGTACTCAATCATTGCCGATCCCTTGCAGGCGGTCGAGATAGGCCCCCCACTTGTCCATGAGTATCCGGCGACGCTTTACATAGTCGGCGCGATTGTAGCGGCGGGCCGATCCCTTGCCGATAAAGTGGGCAAGGCTTGCTTCGATGGCCTCCTCCCTCTCCAGGCCCTCCTCGTGCGCCAGGGTGCTGAAAATACTTCGAAAGGAGTGGGGGACCACCTGGTCCCCGCTGTAGCCCATATCTCGAAGCCGGGTAATCAGGGCCATATCCGATAGCGGACGCCCCCTTCGGATACTGGCAAAAACGTAGCGCTGTCCGTCGGAGTAGCGTTTCGCCTCCTCCAGCACCCGCATAGCCTGGGGCGACAATGGGACTTTGAAGTCGGTATATTCGCTAAGGAGGCGCTTTCTCAGCTTCAACGCCTCTTTGGGGACCACTAACAACTTCTCCTCCTCCCGGATCCACTCCCACTCCATCATGCGGACGTTGCCGGGTCTCAATGCCGTATATGCCAGCATCTTCAGGGCCAGCCTCACCGGGGGCCATCCGCTTGAAGCGTCGATGGCGTTCAGCAGCCCGGCCACCTCTCGGGGGTCGGTGGGGGCAGGATACTTCTTTTTCACCTGTGCCTTGAAAAATACCTTGGTGTTGATGGACTTGGCCGGGTTGTCTTTCACTGCCCACCCATCCCATTCTCCTGCCGCCCCGTAGAGGGTGGAGATGTAATAGAGTAGCTTCTTGCCTGCCTCGTGGTGCCCCTTCTCCTTGTCTTTCTCCAGCAGCGCACGGATGTCGTCGGGGGTGATTTCTCCCAGCGGCTTGGACCCCAGCACCGGGATGGCTTTCTTTCTAAGGGCGGATGATATGGCATCGAAGTACTTGTCTGACCAGGCGTTCTCCATCTCACTTAAAAGCTTGTCGACGGCTTTGGCAAAAATGTGGGGATCCTTGTCGCGCTTCTGTTCTGCCCGTTGCTTTTTGCGCTGCTGGGATGGATCGATCCCCTCCGCAACGAGAGACCGGGCCTTTCGGTGTTGTTCACGCGCCTTTGCAAGGCTGAGGTCAGGATAGGGGCCTAAAACAAAAGTCTTTGGCTTGCCGCCGATCCGGTACCGGTACCTCCAACTCTTTTTGCCGCTGGGTAGGACGGTGAGATAGAGGGCGTCACCGTCCCCGACGGAGTAGGCCTTCTCCCGGGGCTTCAGGGCCTCCACGCCCTTGGCTGTTAGCTTGCCCATGTGTGCATTCTCCCTTCTGGATTTTGGCCATTTCGGCCGTTACACACCATGATACGCACAAAGGTAGTGAGATGTCAAGAAACTTTTTGAGACGATTGAAACAAACTAAAACATAGGGAGAGAGGGCAAAAATCCCATTTCATGGGGAGTTTTTATAAAATCTGAAACTTTCTGAGATTTTGAGAAACATGGGGTGGCGAGAGGGTGGAGGAATCGAACCTCCCTCCGGACGGTCATCCGCCCGGACGATCGGGTTTGAAGCCCGCGGTGTCCACCAGGATCACAGACCCTCCGTCGTGAAGAGAACGTATTGTAGCAAACTCAAAGATAGAAATCGAAACGAAGACCGGCTTCGGAGTCCGAAGCCGGAAATCTTGAGAAGTTGACAAACTTCCGTATGAGCGAACCTCGCTCCTATTTGTCAACTTATCAGGCGGGAATGGCGCCGCTGTCGTTGGCGTAGTTCTCCAGATACTCCAGGACGTACTGAGTATACTTTTTGTTCAGCGGCTTGATCTGGCCCAGTTTCGGGCAGAGTTTTTTGAGTTCCTCATCCAGTTTTCCCGCTTTGACGATGGCGTCCCACTCCTCTACGGAATGGGACATCGCCAGTCGGGAGGCGGGAATCGGACATCCGCTGTGGATCATCCGCTCAAGGATTTTGCCGCCCTTGCTCGGATCCGCCGATGTCGTCATGCTCAGGAGCATCATTCCGAAGACGAGCCCCGCGAGCAGACGCAGTAGGTGCTTGCTCATTGTGTCTCCTTTCAGTGCGCGTCGGCATCGAGATTAAAGAGTTTGGTCCCCACATAGTAGAGGAGGATACAGATTCCCAGTCCCCCCAGGGAGATCATGATCTCCGTGACGCTGGGGGTGTAATGAACCCACTCGGGAGGAAGCTGGTACTCCCGGATCTTCATCATCTGCAGGGGTTTGAGCTGGGTGTCGTGGACCAGGTCGTACCGCATGAAGAAGATTCCGACCATACCGATCAGGGAAGCCCAGAACATCCCGACGATATCCTGCCCCTTGCTTTTGAGAATGACGATGAAGGGGATCAGCATTCCGAAGGCCACCTCCGCCCAGAAGGGCCAGGTGGTCAGGATGTGGATGGCGACGTCGGAGCGTCCGGGGACGCCTCCGTAGATCGCCGTCATCATCTTCCAGGTCTCGAAAAACATCAGAATGGCGATCAGCAGTCCCTGGATCTTGGCCAGGTTCACCAGCATGACCCGGGCGTTTTCCGGGAACTTCAGCCGGTACCGGAAGCCCATCATGATGAAGGCGATGTAGATTCCGGTGATGAACGCGGTCAGGATGAAGTAGGTGGGATAGAAGACTCCGTTGGAGATGGGCCGGGCGTTGAGGAAGCCGAAGACCCCTCCCAGGTTGGAGTGGGCCGCCAGACCCACCAGCAGACCGATCAGACCGAAGGTCTTCGCCCGCTTCATGTCATGCTTGAGCAGGAAGACGAACTCGATGATCATGAAGGTCAGATAGAGCCCGTAGAGGGTCCCCATCCACCAGATCGCCGAACGCAGGCCCGGCGTCAGGACGTTCCAGATCATCATTCGGATCGGGTGCCCGATCTCGAAGGCGATGACGGCGAATCCCGAGAGGATCGTCACGATCGATCCGAAGATCGCCCGCTTGGAGATCATCTCGTAGTCTTTGAATCCGAAGACGTCGCCGAGGGAGCCCACGATACAGAGACCGGTGGAGCTGACGACGAAAAAGATGTAGACGGCGATCAGCAGACCCCAGGGGTGTTCCCGGGTGACGCCGTAGGCTTCGTGGCCGTGGATCAGGTAGTTGCCGACTCCGATCACGAAAAAGGCCAGGAAGAGCACCGTCAGCAGGGCGATGAAATTGTTGACGGGGGTCTTCTCGTAGTTGAGAATGTCTTTGACACTGATTTTGTTGTAGGGGATGGTCGCGAGAAAGGCTTTCGCTTTCTCTACGAACCCTTCCTGTTTTGCTGCTTCTTCAGTCATCACGGCCTCCTTAGGTTAGATAGAAGAGTTTGGGCTTGGTCCCCAAATGCGCTTTGAGACTGAAGTGGTCCCGGGTCTTGAGCAGGATGCTGATCTCGCTCTCGGGATCGTCCAGGTCTCCGAAGGTCCGGACCTTGGTCGGACAGGTATTCTGACAGGCGGTCGTCGTCTCCCCCCGGGCCAGCCGGGTATCGGAGCAGAAGGTACACTTGTCCACCGTCACCGTTCGGTCGTCCACGTAGCGGGCGTCGTAGGGACAGGCGTTCATGCAGTAGCTGCAGAGGATACACTTGTCGCTGTCGACCCGGACGACGCCGTTCTCGTCGTAGTAGGTGGCGTGGGTGGGGCAGACCTCTTCGCAGGGAGCCTGTTCGCAGTGCTGGCACTGGCTGGGAAGGAAACTCGCCGAAGCGATGTCGAGATTGGGCCAGACCCCCTCGGGGTTGTTGCTCCCGACCCAGATCCGGTGCTTGTCGGCTCCCAGCAGGACGCCGTTTTCCTCTTTACAGGCGACTTCGCACGCTTTGCAGTTGATACAGTTTTTGTAATCCAGAGCCATTCCATATCTGGCCATCACACTCTCCTTATCTCGACGTTGGTACTGTGCATCACCGCCGCACCGAAGACCGGCTCGATGTCGTCCTTGATGATGACGGCATCGTTGGCTCCGTTGCCGTAGGCGAGTTCCAACCCCTTGCTTTCACTGCCGAATCCGTGCAGCATGAAGGTTTGGTTGGGGGCGATCTTTTCGGTGGGATAGGCTTTGAGCCGGACGGTTCCCACTTCGCTTTTGACCTCGACCATATCCCCGAAGGCGATTCCCATCTTGTCGGCGACCCGCTGGTTGATCCAGAGATAGTTGGTGGGGATCAGATCCCGCAGCATCGCGTTGTTGGTCGTTCCGCTCTGAGTATATTGGGCGTGTCGACCGGTGATGAGGCGGAATTTGCCCTCGGGAACGGAAAACTTCCACTCGTCGTGCCAGGTGGGCATCGCGTCGATTCCCCGTTTGGCGAGGTTGTCGTATTTGCAGATGACCCGCAGTTTGTCTCCCTGGGTGGAGTAGAAGCGCTTGGATTTGGGATAGTACTGGTAGTCGTTGGGGTCGAGCTGCTTGTGGTACTCCTCCATGTGAGGATAGTAAACCCCCCGCTCGTCCAGGATCTCCCATGCCTTTTTGCCGTAGACCTTCTCCACGATTTCGCGGTTTTTCTCGTGGACCGGCATCTCCCAGGCGTCGGCCAGGTCGTATCCGTCCTCCTTGAAGACCTTCTCTTCGCCCCGGAGCTTGATCTGCTCCTGGAGATCCTTGTCGTACTTTTTGCTGATCTCGAAGAGAGGTTTGGCCAGTTTTTCCGCCAGTTCCTTGTAGATCTGCTCGGGAACTTTGGTCTCGTAGAGGGGCTCGATGGCCGCTTTGCGCTGGACGATGGCGGGTTCGAGGAAGCCGTAGGCTTTGACCGGGGAGGTCCGCTCCAGATAGCTGGCCTCCGGGAGAATGACGTCGGCGTACATGGCGGTATCGCTGGGGAGGATGTCGATCATGACGTTGAGATCCATCTTCTCCAGGAACTGCCGGGTCTTGGCGGTATTGGGGACGCTCATCATGGGGTTGTGCTTGCGCATGAACATGACCCGGACCGGATAGGGGTTTTTCCCCTCCAGCACCATGTTCCGGAAGACGATCCAGGAACCGGATTTGAGGGTGGGGAAGGCGATTCCCTCGGTATCGAACCGGGGCTTGGCCTGATCGTAGATCGGCGCGTTGACATACTCGGGAGGCAGCATGATGGGATTGCCGTAGATGTAGCCCCCTTTCTGGTCCAGGTTTCCGCTGAGCGCCTGGAAGATCGCCATGGCGCGGCGGAGCTGATAGTCGTTGGGAGAGAAGATACTCCGACGGCCGGGGTAGATGATCGGGTGTTCGGCGTTCATGAACTCCCGGGCCATCTCGTAGATATCCTTCGCTTTGATGCCGCAGATGGGTTCGGCCCATTCGGGGGTGTATTTGTGGGAGAGGATGTGTTGCTTGTACTCCTCGTACCCGACCCCGTGTTTTTTCATGTAGGCTTCGTTCTGGAGGTTTTCGTTGAAGACCACCCAGGTCATCGCCAGCACATAGGCCAGGTCGGTTCCGGGGTTGACCGGGAGCCATTTGTCGGCCTTGGCGGCGGTGTTGGTGAAGCGGGGATCGATGCAGACCATCTTGAGCCCCCGGCCCTTGGTCTGCTTGAACATATCCATCGTGTCGGGGGTGATGATCGCTTCGGCCCGGTTGGCTCCCAGGATGATCATGTAGTCGGCATGTTCGAAATCGATCTCGGGATAGACTCCGAGGGTGGCGAAGAAGCCGCCGCCCGCCGTTTCGAGACAGATGCTCACTTCATCGACGTAGTTGGGGCTTCCCAGCTTTTTACCGACGAGATCCTCGAAGCCCTCTTTGGAGAGTCCTTCGCCGTTGCAGTAGGCGATGGTGGAGCGGTTGTCCTTCTCCTCGTCGAGGATCTGGGCGAGTCCCTTGAACTTGTCGGTACCGTTGAGGATGGCGTCGTAGGCCTCCTCCCAGCTGACACGCTTGAACTTCCCTTCCCCCCGCTTGCCGATCCGGATCATCGGATACTTGAGCCGGTCGGGATCGTAGGTGGTCTGGATTCCGGCATTTCCCCGGGGACAGAGCATGTTCCGGGATTTTGGGAAATAGGGATTGGGATTGAGCTTGGTGATGATCCCGTCCTCTACCCGGGCGAAGCCGGCACATTTGTTGACGCACATTCCGCAGAGAAACGGAATCTCTTCCGCTTTGCCGGTTCCGGTCTTGGTCGTGACGCTCTTGGGGAGGCGGGGAGAGCCGGGGGCTTCTCCCTCTCCGTGTCCCGCAGAGAGCAGACCGGTTCCCGCCACTCCGCCGACGACGGTCATCGCGACGGTGCCCTGCAGAAACTTTCGTCTGGAAACTTCAACTTCCATCTGCATTCTCCTTCTGTTGACTTGCGGATGAAATCGGAGTGATCGACTCCGATTTATAACCGTACATTATATGATACAGCCCGGATACTTATAGATGCTTATCCGAAGTCAATGAAATGGCGATTTTATTCGGAAAAAGGGAGATTTTTCGTTGAAAACGTCCAGGAGAAAAAAGTCGAATCAATCGAAGTTATTTTGATGATTATTTGAAATTATATTTCGAAAGCTTCGGGTCGTTTTTGATCGGAAGGAGTCTGTAGAGATCCGGAAGCCGGATCCCCGGAATGTCAGTGGTGACTTTTGAGGATCAGGATGGTCATCTTGATGTTGATGATGACGAAACGGATCAGCTGCCAGAGGACACAGGTCCGGAGGAATTTCTGAAATCCAAGGGGAATCATTGTTCCGGACTGGGGGGTATAGGGATCGATGTGATGTACATGTTCGTGAGCCATCTTGTCTCCTTTTGTTTACGTTGTTTTACGTCGTTCGATGTTACGGAGCCGGGAGAGACGTTTGCGTCCTCTCCCCGGCACGCTTATTCGGGGATCAGGGTCCAGCCGGGATAGAGCTTGGCTTTGTAGATGAAGAGGTGATGCAGGATGTGCTTCACCCAGTGGGCGGCCAGTCCGATCTCTCCGCTCGTTCCGTGGATGTCCCGTCCGGTGCCCGGATACTTCTCGAAATCGGGAACGATGGGGTAGACGGTCATCGCGGCGGCGGTACCGGTGAAGAGTCCTTTGCCCGCGGAGGCGACGCACGCAGCACCCATTTCGGCCATGGAAGCGGTGTGGGTGGGTTCGGTGGCCCCTTCTTTGATCATGTCGCAGATGCTGGCGGCGACGGCTTTGCCCATCATGGCCGAAGGCATACCGGTCCGGGGAGGCGTCGGGGTGATGGGGGTCCCGTCGGGAGCCTGCATGGGCTTGGAGATGGTGTGGGGAGGCGCGAAGGCGATGCCCGCGGCGAAGATGTTTTTGTAGTCGGGGTTCTGGAGGGTCCGGGGCCAGTCGCTGGCTTTCCAGTTTTCGTAGCTTCCCGCGTTGTAGTTGGCGTCGACTTTCATGAAGCCGTTGGGAGCGAAGAGTTTGTCGGTGATCTCCTCACCCGCTTTGTCGTAGGCTTTGAATCCGACCCCGGCGAAGGGAGGAATCAGCATGGCGAAGTCGAACTCCTGCTCGTCGGTGTCCCCGTCGAGGGTCTTGTAGGTGACTTTGCCTTCTTCGACCTGGGTGACGTGGGCACCGAGGATCCATTCGATGTCCCGTTCGGCGTAGAGGGATTCGGCGAAAATTTTGCTGGAGGCGATGTATCCCCCCATCTTGATGTGCATTCCGCCCATTCCGAAGTCGCCCAGGAAGGACTCGTTGGTGATGAAGATGATCTCCGCCTTGTCCCGGACGCCCGCGCTGCGCAGTTCGTGTTCGATGTTGAAGATGTATTCGAAGGCGGCTCCCTGGCAGGTACACATTCCGTGTCCCATCCCGATAAGGATCGTCTGCTTTTCCCCTTTTTTCATCTTTTCGATGACGGCCTGGAGTTCGTTGTTGGCATGGACCGCATGGTCGGCGGTACAGACGGAGACCGTATGCTGTCCGAGATGCCCGTTTCCGTCACCCAGACCGGGAGTGGCGTCGAAATTGAGCTTGGGGCCGGTGGCGTTGATCAGATAATCGTAGCTCAATTCTTCGGTCTGTCCCTCTTTGCCCTGGCCGGTGTACTCGATGGTGATGTAGGGGGTATCGCTCCCTTCCTTCCCCTCGGGATGGATGGAGACCGCTTTCGCCTGGCGGTAGTCGATCCCCGCTTTCTCGTAGACGGGCGCCAAGGGGAAGACGACGTCTTCCTTTTTCATCTGTCCGACACCCACCCAGATGTTGGAGGGGATCCAGTTCCAGTTGCTGTTGGGGGTGACGACGACCACCTCATGCTCATTTCCGAGCCACTTCTTTGCGAAGCTGGCGGCGGTGTGTCCGGCCACACCCCCACCCATAATCACTACTCTAGCCATGCCTATCCTTTCGAATGATTTTAGCGTATCAATTTTATGGGATTTTTGGTTAAAAGAAAATTAAAAATCTAGGATATGAATACGTATAACTAAAAATAATATCAAATATTTTGTCAGGATATAAGTTTGAAACCCGAGGGTGTATCGGAGGATGAGGTTTTTGTGATAAAATCGCGAAACTTCGGATCCGGGGGTTCACGATGGCAAAAAGAAAATGGGTGAGGTGTTTGTTTCTCTGGATCGCTTTCTGGAGTATCGGATGGTCCGCTTCCGGAGATTTCCACCGCTCTATGTCCTCCTCTCCCACCCGGATCAATCCCCTTCTGGCCACTGACAGCGCCAGCGGGGAGATCACCGGCTGGATCTTCGACGGCCTGGTGAAGTTCGACAAAAACGCCACCATCGTCCCAGACCTGGCGGAGAGCTGGGAGTTCGAGGACAACCGGACCCTTTTGTTCCATCTGCGCCGGGGGGTGTGCTGGCACGACGGAAAACCTTTCACCGCCCGGGACGTGAAGTTCACCTACGACTTCATGAATTCGAAAAAGGTCGTCACCCCCTACAAGAGCGACTTCAAGGATGTGGAGAGCGTCGAGGCGCCGGACGACTACACCGTCCGGGTCCGGTACCGCCAGCCCTACTTCAAAGCGCTTTCGATCTGGATAATGGGGATGCTTCCCGAACATCTGTGGAAGAAGGAAAAGGATCCCATGCGCAGCCGGCTCAACAAGCTGCCGGTGGGTACCGGCCCCTACCGGATGACGAAACCCTTCGGGATCAACGAACGAATCGTTTTGGAGGCCAACGATGACTATTTTCGGCATCCGCCCCTCATCCGGCGGCAGATCTATCATTATATCGGTGATCCTTCCACGGAATTCATGATGCTCAAAGCGGGCAAACTCGACATCGGCGGTCTCAGCCCGTTGCAGCTCACCCGTCAGGTGGGACCGGAGTTCCGAAACAAGTTCGCCATCTACGAACAGCCCTCCCGGAGCTATACCTATCTGGGCTTCAATCTCCGGAAGGGCCCCTTCAACGATCCCCGGGTTCGGCGGGCCCTCTCCCTGGCCATCGACCGGCAGGAGATCATCGATCTGCTCTTTTTCTCCCACGGCAGTCCCTGCTACGGTCCGTTTATGCCCGGCAGTCATGTCTATCCCAAAGCGTTCGTTCCCGAACCCTACGATCCCGAACGGGCGAAGGCGCTGCTGAAGGAGGCGGGATACGATGCCGGGCATCCCCTGGAGTTCACCCTGGTGACCAACACCAGCAACGAGATCCGGATCAACGCCGCCCAGATCATCCAGCAGCAGCTCCTGCGGATCGGCGTGAAGATGAAGATCCGGACCATGGAGTGGCAGGCCTTTCTCAATACGGTGGTCTTCCCCCACAACTTCGAGGCGGTGCTCCTGGGTTGGAGTCTCTCCCTGATCCCCGATGCCTACCCCCTCTGGCACAGCGAAGGGGACAAGCCGGGGGGGTTCAACTTCGTCGGCTACCACAATCCCGAGGTGGACCGACTCATCAAGGAGAGCGAGCGGACCGTCGATCCGGAGAAATTCGCCGCCCTCTACCGGAAGATCTTCCGCCTGATCGTCGCCGACCATCCCTA
>CAZGGT010000022.1:0-6639 GCA_964525335.1 uncultured Nitratifractor sp.
CACTCCCATCTCGTTCCGGGGATCGACGACGGCTCTCCCGATATGGAGCATTCCCTCCGCCTGCTGAGGGGATTGAAGGAGCTGGGATATCGTCGGGTGGTGACCACTCCCCATGTCATGGCCGATGCCTACCGCAACGGCACCGCCCGGATTCTGGAGGGATGGAGGCAGCTTCGTGTCGCGGCCGAAGAGGAGCGACTGGATCTGGAGATCGCCGTGGCGGCCGAATATTACCTGGACGAAGAGCTCCAGCGGCGCCTCGAGGAGGGAGACATCCTGACGATCGGCAAGGAGTGGCTCCTCTTCGAAACCTCCTACTACAACGAACCGCTCTCCCTGGAAGACCGCATCTACGAAATGAGCGCACGGGGGTACCGTCCCATGATGGCTCATCCGGAACGCTATCGGTATGTCCGGGAGTATGCCTCCTTCTATGGCCGGCTGCGGGAGATGGGGGTGGCGTTTCAGGTCAATATCAACTCCCTGGGAGGCTACTACGGGCGGGATGCCCGGGCCAAAGCGCTCTGGTTGGCGGAACGGGGATGGATCGATTTTCTGGGAAGTGACATCCACGGGGAGAAACAGGTGGAGTTTTTGCGAAAGACCGTTCAATCGGGTATTCTGGGGCCTCTTCTGAAGAACAACAGGATCCTCAACGACGAACTGTGAGTATTTCCAAAGAGTATTAATAAGGGATTAATCGGATATTAATATTCGGTTCGCTATCATACTTGTAAATATCAGAAGAGAGGACAGCAGAATGAAGTCGATATGGACAGGCTTGGCATTGACGGCGCTTTTGATCTTCACGGCGGGATGCGGCCGGGATCGCACCATCCTCCAGACCAATGAAAAGGTCGTGATCAAACCCAAGGGGAAGGTCCTCTACGATTACCGCATCAAGCCCCACGACCGGGTGGCGATCACCGTCTACAAATATCCGGAACTGACCCCCACAAACATGAGTGAAAAGGGGATTCTCGTCGATGCCTCCGGCTACATCTCGCTGCCGTTGATCCACCGGATCCATCTGGCGGGGCTCACCCAGTCCCAGGCGGCCAAGATGCTGGAGCGTCGCTACAGCGAATACCTGAAGGATCCCGCCCTCAATCTGGAAGTCCTCAACAAACGGGCCTACATCCTCGGCGAAGTCAAAAAACCCGGACCCGTTCCCATCGATCGCGAACAGACCACGGTCTTCGAAGCCCTGGCGGCGGGAGAGGGACTCACCGACGATGCCCAGCGGGACAATGTACTGGTCCTCAGCCACGATTCCCGGGGCAATCTGGAGCTTCGGAGGATCAATCTGAGCAACTACAATATGCTTGCAGCCAGTGATCTCACCGTCAAGCCCGACGATGTCATCTATGTCCCGCCCAGCGGCTGGAAAGAGTTCCGGATCAACTCCCAGAACTTCACCACGGTATTCCAGACGGTTGCGACGGTCGCTTCGCCTTTCGTGACCTTGAAATACCTCTTCGACGACTGATCCTTCGGATCGTTTGAGGCGCTTCCGATGGATTTTTGGGCCCTGTTCCTGACGCTGGGGCTCACGCTGGTGGGGATCCGGCTTCTTCAACGCTTCGCTTCCCGTTTTCATCTGATCGACGAACCGAATTATCGCAGCATGCATGCCGAACCGGTCCCCCGGGGGGGCGGGATCGTCTTTGTTCCCGCCGCGTTGCTGGGCTTTGCCCTTGCCTCGCCGGGATTGTTCGCTTCCCATTTGCCCGAGATGGCGGCGCTGGGGGTGATCCTTGGGATCGGCCTTTTGGACGATCGTCACGAAGCCCCGCCGAAGATGAAGTTTCTGGTCATCGCCCTGGCGACTCTGATTCTCTGGGAAGAGGGGCTTCTCATCGATCATGTCGGACGCTATTTCGGGTTCGAGCTTCGGTTTGGCTGGATGGCGCTTCCCTTCACCTTTTTCGCCCTGGCCGGGTTTACCAACGCCTTCAATCTCATCGACGGAATCGACGGATTGGCCGCCACCCTCGCCCTGTTGATTCTGGGAGGGATCGCCTGGCTGGGATGGAAGGCGGGAGACGCCTACCTTCTCGGACTCAGTCTCTTCTTTATGGCCGGCGTCGTCGGATTTCTGCTGTTCAATTGGCATCCCGCTTCGATTTTTATGGGGGATAGCGGATCTCTGACCCTGGGCTTTCTCATCGGGATGCTTTCGATTCACGCACTCTCCTATCTCCCCTCCGTCAGCGTCCTCTATCTGGGAGCGATACCGATTCTCGATACCCTGGTTGCCATGATCCGGCGCAAGCGGGCAGGATACTCCGCCATGGAACCCGACCGCTGCCATTTTCACCACCTGTTTCTGGGGCGCGTGAAAAGCGTTCCGAAGACGGTGGCCGTGCTGGCCCTCCTGCAGGGAGGATTCATTATCCTGGGGCTGTCCTGGAGAAAGGGGGAGGATCAGACCCTTGCGTTGCTGCTGTTCCTGCTGATGCTCCTGGGGGTCTATCGCCTCGTGCAGTTGATGATCCGTGCTCAGGGCGTCGAGTGTTATTCCGGGGAAAAGAAACCGTCGTCGAAAGAAGAACGTTGAGGCGCCAGGAAAGAAAAAGGAGAGGAATCCGGGGGGCTGCGTGGAGTTGCGCTTCGTAGCGGAGAGACGAGGAGTCAGTTCCCCCGGCTTCCGGGTTTGACCGCTTCGCTTCCCTCGGCACACATCGGGCACTCCTCCGGGGAATACATGGCGAACTCGAAGTCCGCGAGGGCGAAGAAGGGTTTGTCGGCGGGGAGTTTGCACTCGGGTTTCGGGCTTCCCTCCGTCCCGACACGGCGGCAGAACCCCCGGTTGGCCAGGGCGGCGAAACCGACTACCTCGGCTCCCAGTTTCTCGATGATCTCGGCGGCCTCCATGGCGGAGCCTCCGGTAGTGATGATATCTTCGCAGATGAGGATCTTCTCTCCGGGACGCACCTCGAAGCCCCGGCGCAGCTCCATCGTTCCCTCTTTGCGCTCGACGAAAATGGAGCGGACTCCCAGGGCCCGAGCTAGTTCGTAGCCCGCCAGCACCCCTCCCAGGGCGGGAGCGCAGACGGTGTCGACCTCCAGGCCGCTTTCGCGGATCTGCCGGGCCAGCTCCGTCGCCAGACGCTCCGCGCGTCGGGGATCCTCCAGGACCTTGGCGCTCTGGAGGTAGCGGTTGGAGTGGTTGCCGCTGGAGAGGATGAAGTGCCCCTCCAGCAGAGCCCCCGCCTCTTTGTAGATCCTTTCGACGTCCATGATCATACTTTCAGGATGTCGGCCTCTTTGGCCTTGAGGGATTCGTCCACCTTGGCGATGAATTCGTCGGTAAGTTTCTGGACCCGGTCCAGGGCGCGCTTCATCTCGTCTTCGCTGATCTCCTTGTCGTGTTCCAGGCGCTTGATCTTGTTGTTGGCTTCTTTGCGGACGTTGCGAATCGCCACCTTGGCCTTCTCCGCCATCTGCTTGGCCTGCTTGACGATCTCCTGGCGCTGCTCCACGGTCATGGGAGGGAAGAAGAGTTTGATGAAATCCCCGTCGTTGTTGGGATTGACGCCGATGTTGGCTTCCTGGATCGCCTTTTCGATGGCGGGAAGCATCGACTTTTCCCAGGGATTGATGGCGATGGTGGTGGCGTCCTGAACCACCACGCTTCCGACCTGGTTGAGGGGAGTGGGGGTTCCGTAATAGTCCACCTTGATGGCGTCGACGATCTGAGTCGTTACCTTTCCGGTTCGGAGGGTGGCGAAATCGCGCTTCATCGCTTCGGTGCTTTTGGCCATATGGTCCTTGGCTTCTTCGAAAATCTCTTCGAGCATTCTCCTGTCCTTTGTTGAGAGTTGGTACGAAAAATCGGATGGAGGTATTCTAGCCTCTTTTCGCTTATTGATGATAGGCGGGAAGGGGAGGGGAGAGCGGGTCAGCTCTTGTTGCTCTCGCTGGGAACGGTGGGAGCGGCCGGAGCGGCGGGCGCCGCCGCGGGAGCGGGTGCGGGGACCGGGATCGTCCGTTCCTTTTTGGGAAGGGTGTCAACGACGGAGCGGCTGTTCTGTTTGTTGTAGAGATAGCCAAGCGCCAGGGTATTGACGATAAAGAGCAGAGCCAGGGTGAAGGTGGCCTTGGCCAGGAATCCGCTGGGCCCCTTGGCTCCGAAGAGGGATTCGTTGCTGCCGCTGTAGGCTCCCAGTCCGATGCTCGAACTCTTCTGGAGCAGGATGGCGATGGTGATCAGAATGGCGAGAATGATCTGTAGGATCATAAGGGTCGATGTCATAAATGCCTCTTTTCGAAATGCGGAGTGTCACGCTTTGGATATAATTTGGCGCGATTATACCCAATTTCCCATGAAAAAGCCCAAGGATCCCATGTCCGCCGTCAAAGAGTTTCGCCGCAGAGCCTCATCGTACGCCCGGTACAACGTGATTCAGCGCCAGGCGGCGGAGTACCTTCTTTCCTGGATCGAGGAACGGGAACTGGGGAGCATTCTCGATGTGGGCTGCGGCGACGGGACCCTCTACCGAAGCCTCCGTTCCTCGCCCCTTTCCTTCGAACGTTTTTTCGGCATCGATCTGGCGAAAGAGATGTTGGCGCTTCATCCGAAAGGGGAGAGGATTCGGTGTATGAAGGGGGATTTCGACGATCCGGACGTTCTGGGGAAGCTCGCCTCCCTGGAGATCGATACCCTTCTCTCCTCCTCGGCCCTGCAGTGGAGCCGGGATCTCGACCGGGCCCTCGCGGCCCTCTCCGGGCTGGGAAGGCGGGCCTACATCTCTCTCTTTACCAGCGGAACGTTCGAGACCCTGCACCGGATCGCCGGGGTCCGTTCCCCGATCCGGAGCTTCGGGGAGAGCCGGGAGATCCTGGAACTCCACTACCGCCTGCGCCGAATCGAACGGGTCCGCTACCGTCTCCGGTTCGACTCGACTCGGGAGATCTTCCGGTACATCAAACGCAGCGGTGTCAGCGGCGGAGAAGCGCGCCTGGGATATCGCGCGGCGAAACGGGTGATGGAGGAGTATCCCCTGGACTATCTTGAGTTCGAACTGCTCTTTGCTTCGGGAGAGCCCAGAAGGCGCTTCTCCAGATCGTAAAGTTCATAGCGGATTTGCTTGAAAAGGGAGGAGAGTTTCGGATCCCGGAGCTTGAACGCTTCTTCCAAGACTCGGGCAGACTCCTGGGCACGGGAGAAGTTCGCGACGAGAAGGTCGCCGGGATCCGAGCGTTGCATTTCGCTCTCCGTGCTCTCCTTGAGCACGTCGTTGAGGATATCGCGGTATCGCAGACGCGCGGGATCGTAGGCTTGTTGGAGGGAGTGACGAAGCGCCTTGAGGCGCCGGGAGTGCTCCCCGTCGTCGTAGAGGTAGCGACGGAGATCCTCCAGGACCCTCAATCCCTCTTTGAGGCGGTTGAGGTTGGCGTCGATGAGCCGTTCCAGGCGGCTGTCGGAGGGGTCAGTCGTCACTGCCGAAGATCCCCAGGAGTTGGAGGATGGCGGTGAACATGTTGAGGAAGTCGATGTAGAGGCTGACCGCCGCGTCCACTGGAGAATCGTAGGCGCCGTTGGCGATGTTCTGGGTATCGTAGATGGTGAAAAGTCCGAAGAGAAGCAGGATTCCCGCGGTGATGAAGACGTGCATCATCGGGCTCTGCAGGAAGAAGATGTTGATCAACGACGCGATAATGACGACGATCAGAGTGATGAACAGGGGCTTTCCCCAGCTGGAGAAATCGCTCTTGCTGTTGATGGCGAATAGGCTCAGGGCTCCGAAAAGAACCGAGGTCATCAGGAAGGCGTTGCCGATGACGGCCCCTTTGCCCATCCCGATCAGGCTCGCCAGCAGCGGCACCAGGGAGACACCCGTCAGGAAAGTGAAGAGGAAGAGCATCAGCAGGTTCAGCCCCGGCTTGCCCCGGGAGAGCCCCAGCCCGAAAAAGAGAATCAGCAATTCGGCGCCGAAGATGAACCATTTGAACTGCATGACGGCGGCGGCGAAGGGCATGGTGACGTAGGCCCCCACCGCTGCGGCCAACATGCTGGCCGCCAGGAGTTGATAGGTCTTTTTCATAAACTCGACGCGGGAATCTTCGTAGGCCCCCGCTACCTGGCCGGATTCGGCACTGCGTACATAGTCGCGATCGTAGAGTGACATGAAAGTCCTCCTTCTATTGTTGGGTTTATTTGAGAGGTAATATAGCAGGAATTTCATCGTCAAGGTTAATGGGAGGGAGAGAAATCGGAGAAATATTCTTAAGATTTGAAAAGATGTTTCATAATGGAATAACGAAATGGCGGTTTTTCGTCTTCGTGAGGGATGAACGGTGAATGGGTATCAATGAGATGGGAGTCAGCGCATTCAAATATTGTATATTAATGTAAGTCATTCTATCCAGCTAAATTTTTTAGGGTTTTTTTTGATTTTTTTCGGAAAACCTCTTGACAAGGGGGATAGTTTTGTCTATAATACGCGTCCACAAACACAGAGAGCTTGAGAGAGCGATCTGAGAGAGCGCCCAGAGTTTGGGACTTGAAGTGGTTTGTGAGTGATCTTTGACAACCGAATATAAGTAAACAATCAACCGTCTATCCGATGGGTTTTAAACTTATCGAGATAGAAACACGAAAGTGATTTCATACTTGAGACAATGGATAAAACA
>CAZGGT010000023.1:0-2099 GCA_964525335.1 uncultured Nitratifractor sp.
TCGAGCATCCGCCCGTCCCACGACCCGAGCACCCTTCGCTCCACATCGGCCCTGTCCACCAGGCCATGCTTCTGCTTGAAGGCGTCGTAGCCCCGCGCGATCCCTTCGATCGCCTCCAGCTTCTCTCCCGCTATCAACGCATCGAACGCCACATCGTTCCTGCGGCACTTCACGATGAAATCGAAGATTGTCTGAAGACTCTCATCGCCACTCTTGAGATAGTCGAAATAGGCTATCTCCCCGCTCCGGATAATGTGATGCACGATCGCCGCGCCCAGCAGATCGTCGATGATCTGCTCGAAGTACCGCTTCTCGAAGGTCTCGGTAATGAGCCGGGAGAGGGTCGTGGCGGTGCCGAAGGGGCCGAGCCGCCCCGAACGTTCGATCTCCCGGGCTTTCTGGTTGGAGTAGGTGATGGCGAGTTGGCGTCGCAGCCGGCTCATGCTTGCATCCTTGAACCCGGATTATGCGGCTTCCCGCTGGGTCTGAAAACGATTGTAGCACGAATCCGGAGGAGGAGCAGGTCGTTTGGAGTGTGATTTTTCAGGGGAAAACGACCTTTTTCGAGGCGGAAATCTCCGCTATGATCACCACAGAAAGGATGGAGATCATGGAAAACCTTCTCATACTTTACAACCCCTACTACCAGAACGATGTGGTCGAGCGGCACATCGAAATCCTCCAGGAAGCTACCGATCCGCTGCGGGCGAGGGTGGCTTTCGGCAAGGTCCGCTCCCGGATCCGGGACTACGAACATCCCTACGCCGAGCGCCTGGAGGCGATCTACGCCGCCGTATCCGAAGAGCGTCCGCTGCAGCTCTTCCTCACCGACTACGCCGATATGTACGTCGCCCGGGTGGTGGAGGTGAGCCGCGGGGAGCTCCCGGCGATCGCCCCGGCCTACTACGCCGAAAAGGGGCTCGACGTGGAGGTCTGGTTCATTCTCAGCGATATACGCCGCATCGCCCGGGACGACTTCCGCTTCATCCGCGACCGGGTGCTCTCCAACTTCACCACCCCCAATTTCAACGACTGGCACTACGCCATCTACGGCAACCACTACGTCTACCCCCTGGTGGTGGAGATGGACGATCCCGTCGACTACTTCGACTACGACGAGCCGGGCCAGCGCTATTTTCTCGACATTTTCCGGAGCGATCGGGCCCAGGAGCTCCGGCGGCACCTGGTCCACTACCGCTTCGGCGAGGAACTCTTCTACGCCCTGCACCCCAACGCCCAGGATGCGGTGGTGGCCGCCGAGATGGAGTATGCCGACCACCTGGAGGATCCCCTCTACGACTTCTCCTCCGTCGTCATCCAATACGCCAAAGCCTACGAACGGGAGCTCTGGCGCTTCGCCCGGCGGCTCTTCGCCCACCTGGGGGAGCGGGAGGATCTCTCCGCGATCCGCTACGAAGTGCAGGGGCGCTCCTTCTGCTTCGAAGAGTATCAGGAGCACAAGCCCAATGTCGGTACCACCCTCTAGCTCCTGGGCAACCGGCGGATCCGCGACGCCGTGGAGCGGCACCTTCCGGGCGGGGCGCTCAAAAGCTTCGTCAAGTGGGGGCTCCGCCAGTCGGCCGGAGCGCTTCCCGCCATCCGCAACGAAGCGGCCCACGGGGAAAAGACCGCCCTGGTGACCGCCCGGGAACTGCGGGCGAAGGTGCTGGGGATCGGCGAGAACGGGCTGCTGGCCGACCTGGCGCGATACCGGCGGGAGATCGGGGAACTGCCGTAGGCGGCCCCTCAATCGATCGCCCACCCCGCCTCGATCAGCCCGTCGACGGAAGGATACTCCCACTCCCGCAGCGGGCCCTGCCGATCGAGGAAGGGGAGCTCCTGTACGACGCAGCGCCCGTCCATCAGGGAGCAGACGCCGAAACGGAAATCCCCGAAGTGTTTGACAAAGGCAAAGGGATATTGCCGGAAAAACTCCCGGGTCTGTTTCTGCAGGGATTCGCTCCACATTTTTTCTCCTTTTCGCGGCCTTTCCGACACCGTCGTGTCAGGAGCGGCCGTTAGCATAGGGGTGCCGGGGCGATAGCCGCCTCAGCTCCCTTATGGTAGGATTTTTCGATGACAACGTGATGGCATTCGAG
>CAZGGT010000024.1:0-10895 GCA_964525335.1 uncultured Nitratifractor sp.
TCGATCTGGGTACTTTTGCCGCAGGTGTCGATCCCTTCGAAGAGCACATACATGATCAGCCTTGTTCTCCGCAAATCATCCGGTAGACACCGGGAGGGAGAAGATGGTCGACCTTCCCGCCGAAGTGGAGGATGGTCCGGACCACGGAGGAGCTGACGAAGGCGTGTTCGAGGCTGGGCATCAGGTAGATGGTCTCCAGATCCTTTTTGAGGGAGGCGTTGGCGTACCCCATCTGGAGTTCGTATTCGAAGTCACTGACGGCCCGGAGCCCCCGGATGACGATATTCGCCTCCAACTCGTCGGAGAGGTTGACCAAAAGGTTTTCGAAGCCGATGACCCGGACCCGGGGATACTCCCGGGTGGCGGCTTCGGCGAAGGCGATGCGCCGGGCATGGTCGAACATCGGTCGTTTGCTCTTGGACTCCGCGACGGCCAGGATCACTTCGTCGAAGATCTTGCAGGCGCGGCGCACGATGTCCATGTGTCCCACGGTAATGGGATCGAACGTACCGGGATAGATGGCTCGGGTCATGGCTGGAGGCTCCGGATGATGACAGGGTGGAGGATGCTCATCGGGCGGAATGACGGCGGGGTGCCTTACGGAACCCGGTTGATTTCGACCCGGCGGTTTTTGGCGTGGCAGGGGGCGCTGCTGCCGGTGCAGACCGGGTTGCTTTCGCCGTAGCTGATGACGTCGATCCGGGAAGCGGGAACTCCGTTGTTTACGAGAATCGATTTGACCGACTTGGCCCGTTTGAGACCGAGGGCGTGGTTGTACTCGTCGGTTCCGAACTCGTCGCAGTTCCCTTCGACACGGATTTTGCCGGTGGAAGCGAGTTTTTTGATCTTGGGCATGTCGCTCATGAGGCGCTGGAGCTGGTCCCCTTCCACGTCGTAGCGGTCGGTAGAGAAGTAGATCATCTTGATGCCACTGGCGCTGACACCGTCCATACCGGTATATTTGCCGGTGCTGCTGATGCCTCCGGGTACCTCGGTACCGTACCGGCTACCGCCATTGTCGGTGCCGGGAGCGGTGGGTTCGGGGATTTTTTGGGAACAGCCCGCCAGCATCAGCATGGCGGCCGCTCCCAGGGCGATGAACCATCGACTCTTGGGCATGTTCACTCCTGCTCGTCTGAAATTTTTCACTATCCTACCATAAAGTGCTGTTTCGGCAGCTAAGGGAAAGAGGGACGAGAGAAGAGCGTTCCTTCTGTTTTTGGAACCGGAGGGTTCCGCCCCGGGGAGGTCGGATGGGTGCTGTCGGTCGGGAAGGTCGTTCCCGGATGATCTTCTTTGGGTCTCCCGGGGGTATCGGAAACGACGGTTCCGAACCTACGCGTTTCCGGTCGTTCCGGTTTTGATGGGAAGGTCGGCGCTTTTCTGGAGTCGGTGGGTTCCACCCCCCGCCATAGGGAGGTCCAAACGCTCTTACCGGCTTTAAGACGAGGAGCGGTTAGGTAGGGAACGTCGTTCCCGACGGTTCCTGGAATGTAAAGTGTTTTTCGGGGTTCCCCTGGTATTTTCGGGGCCGAAGCTTCCGCTTCCAAAAGGGATCGGGACGGATGTCGTTTGCCGATCGTGTCCCTCACCGCGGCGAGAGGGGCTCGTTCAGCCTGTGACCCCGTGACGGCGGAAAAAGGCCTCGATCCGGGGAAGGTGGCGTTCGAATCCCCGGAAGCTGTGGTCGCCTCCCTCTTCGAGGATCCGGGGGGCGTCGGGGAGCAGGCGCAGCGCCTCCCGGTAGTCGAGCACTTCATCGCCGGTCTGGAGCATCAGCAGGTAGCGCTCCCGGGCGCTCGGGGCGTCGACGCGGTAGCGGGCGAGGCTCTCCACATGCCGGGGTGTCCACTCGAAGCGGGCGCCGTCGTAGTAGTTGGTCCCGGTGCCGGTGTGGGCGGCCAGGGTCTCCCAGGGGCGGACCGAGGGGTTGATCAGTACGGCGGGAAGGCCGTGGCGCTCGGCGAGACGGAGGGCGTAGAATCCTCCCAGAGAGGAGCCCATGAGCCCGACGGGTTCGTGGAGGCGGCGGGCCTGGGCCAGAATCTGCTCCAGGGTGTCGAGGGCCAGTTCGGGGATGTAGGGGAGGGAGGGGGCCAACACTCGTTCGCCGAAATACTCCCGGACCGAGCGGGCTTTGGCCCCCAGACCGCTGCTGGCGAAGCCGTGGAGATAGAGGATCATCGCTCCAGCACCTTGGCAAGCTCTTCGGCGGTGAGGGTGTTGACCAGGTGTCGGGCTTCGAGCCATCCCCGCCGGGCCTGATGGAGGCCGTAGCGGAGGTTCTCCAGGGCGTCGGCGGAATCGGCGCAGCTTCCCAGAGCGAACCGGACCCCGCGTTCCCGGAACGCGTGGAGATGGCCGTCGTCCAGGTCGAGACGCTCGGGGCGGGTGTCGATCTCCAGCCAGACCCCGTGCCGTGCCGCCGCATCGACGATCCGGGAGAGGTCCATGTCGAAAGGGCGACGCCGGGAGAGGATGCGTCCCGTGGGATGGGCCAGCATCGTGACGGCGGGGTGGGCGAGGGCCCGGAGGTGGCGTCGGGTCTGGGCTTCCCGGTCGAGCTCCAGCGCTTCGTCGGCCGAGGCGATGACGAGATCGAAGCGCTCCAGATCTGCGCCGCCGTCGAGGAGAGTTCCTTCGGCGTCGATGGGGACCTCCGCCCCGATGAGGAGTCGCAGCCGGGGAAAGCGTTTCCGAAGCGCCTCCAGGGTTTCGAAATAGCGCTCCAGGGGGGCACAGCGGCGGCCGTGGGCGCAGGTGAGATGGTCGAGGCGGTCGGTGACGGCCAGGTACTCCCAGCCCAGGTCCAAAGCTTTGCGGACCAGGGCTTCGGGGGCGTCCCGTCCCAGCCCGAAGTCGCTGTAGCAGTGGAGGTCGCCCCGGATCTCCCGGGGGGAGACCAGGGCGGGGAGTTTCCCCTCCCGGGCCGCTTCCAGTTCTCCCCGGTCTTCTCTCAGCTCCGGTTCGATGTACTCCATGCCGAAGAGCCGGTAGATCCCCGCTTCGTCTTCCCCGGCGATGGGGAGCATCTTTTCGTCGTAGACGCCGTATTCGTTGACCTTCCAACCCCGCTCCTGGGCCATCTTCCGGATGGCGATGTTGTGGGCTTTGGAGCCGGTGAAGTAGTGGAGCGCCGCGCCGTAGCTCCGGGTGTCGACCCGGCGCAGGTCCACCTGGAGATTGCCCCGGAGGATGACGGTGGAGCGGGTAGGGCCCTTGGAGACGATCTCTGTGATCCCGGGATAGGAGCTGAAGTGGTCCATCGCGCTCAGAGGGTCGGCGGAGGTGATGACGATGTCCAGGTCGCCTACGGTCTCCTTGCGGCGGCGAAAACTCCCGGCGATGGTGATGCGTTCGATCTGTTCGCAGCGGCGAAGCCATGCTTCCAGTTCCCGGGCCGTCGCCTCCGCTTCGGCGTAGAGGAAGCGGATCCCCTCTTTTTTGAAGAGGGTGACCCCTTTGAGGATCTTGGCCTCCAGCTTTTCGCTGAAGCCGGGAAGCTCCCGGATCTTTCCCGCCTCGGCGGCGGCTTTGAGCTCCTCCAGGGAGCCGATGCCCAGCTGCCGATAGAGGATCCGGGCGCGTTTGGGGCCGATCCCTTCGATCCGCAGCAGGTCGAGGATATGGGGAGGAAACTCCGCCTTCAGCTCTTCGAGCTTTTTCAGCTTGCCGGTGGTGACGATCTCTTCGATCTTCTTGGCGATCCGCTCGCCGATATCGGGAAGCTTCGAGAGATCTTCGCCCTCTTTGACCAGCCGGACGAAATCGTAGCCGGAGGTTTCGATGGTGCGGGCGGCGTTGCGGTAGGCCCGGATCCGGAAGGGATTGTCCCCTTTGATCTCCAGCAGGTCCGCCAGGGTCTTGAAGTATCGGGCGATCTCCTGATTGCTCACCTCGACTCCTTTCTCGGATCGTTTCGTAATGATTATAACATCATATTTGGGAATATATTTCCGGAAACATTCCGGCTTTTCCATCGAGAACTTTACAAAGCCCGGACTTTTATGGATATACTAATTAATATCATTCCCCGATTTAATATTTTTTAGTGTAATATTGCGTTCCTTACGGGACGACGATAGTTCAAAAGATCAAAAAATTCCGATGCAAGTCAAAAGGTGGAACGATGAAACGATGGGTCGCGATACTGTTCGCCATGCTGTTTTCGGTGCTTTCTCTGCATGCCGGTAAACGGATCGTGGTGGATCTGAGCAAACAGGAGGCGTACGCCTACGAGAATGGGCGTCTGCTCTTCAGCGGTTGGGTTTCGACGGGAAAACCGGGGCACCGGACGCCCACCGGTCGCTTCCGGGTCCTGGAGAAGGATATCGACCATGTCTCCAGCCGCTACCCCGAGCCCAACGGAGGCGCCGAGATGCACTACATGCTGCGGGTGACCGGCTACGGGGTGGCGATGCATTTGGGCTACGTCCCCAACTATCCCGCCTCCCACGGCTGCATCCGGATGGAGAACGGCTTCGCCCAGAAGATGTACTACTGGGCCGATGTGGGGACTCCCATCCTGATCAAAGGAACCCCGCCCCGCCGGGTCGACCGCCCCATTTCCCGCAACGCTCCCCGGGTCGCCAGGGCGGGCAGTTCCGCTGTGGGAAGCAATGATCCCCTGAGATTTCTCAGCAGTGTGCCCGCCAGGCGGCAGGCTCCCTCCGCCGCCGTTGCGAAAAAGATCAAGAAGAAAAAACGTATGGCCCGATCCCGGACGGAAGAACTTCCCCAAAGCAACGATCCCCTGGTGGTTCTCGGCAGTGTGTCGGCCAAACGCAAGGCCCCGGCGGTCGTCCGCAAAAGCAGAAGAACGAGAAGCCGACGGGCCGCATCCCGCAGGAGGCATTCCCAGCCTAAAATCGTGGAAAACCAGAGCCCTCAGCCTCCTCTCGAGGCACTGAAAGGCTGAACGGCTCTCCGCTGACCTTCGGTCGGCGGTTCATCCAACCCCCGCAATTCCCCATCCATTTTCTTCCCTTCGTTTAACTCCGTTAAATCAGCGGATTGTACAATCAAATCAGTTCGACCAATTCAAGAAAAAGGAAGAAAAATGGCCACGCTTCAATCCTATGGCGCCGACCGGGTGGTGACGGGTTCCTGTCATATTCTGCGTCTCGAAAACGGCGTCAACGTGATGATCGACTGCGGAATGTTTCAGGGAAAGGAGGAACATCGCAACGACGAGCCCTTCGGCTTCGATCCCCGCAAGATCGACGTGCTCCTGGTGACCCACGCCCACCTGGATCATGTGGGCCGGATCCCCAAACTGGTCAAGGAGGGGTTCCGCGGGCCCATCGTGGCGACGCCGGCGACTTTCGAGCTGGCCAACGTGGTCCTGCTGGACGCCGCCAAACTGATGGAGGAAGAGTACCACACCCTCTATCGCAAGGCCCAGCGCCGCGGCGAGGAGAAAAAAATCAAACCGCCCCTCTACAGTGTCGAAGACGTGGAGAACGTCTGGCTCCTGCCGACGACCCACGCCGAGTATGGCCGGGGGATCGACGTGGCCAAAGGGGTGCGGGTCACCTACCATAACGCCGGGCATATCCTGGGTTCGGCCTTTCTGGAGATCCGGTACAAAGAGGGGGGTCAGAGCCACAAGATCGTCTTCAGCGGGGACCTGGGCAACCGCAAGTCGGTGGTGATGCCCCATATCGACCAGGTGGAGGAGGCCCATCACCTGGTGATCGAGTCGACCTATGGCGACCGCAACCACCGCCCCATGAAAGAGAGTGTTCAAGAGTTCAAAAAGGCGGTCCGGGATACCCTGCTCAACCGGGGGAACGTCCTCATTCCCTCCTTCGCCCTGGAACGGACCCAGGATATCCTCTGCCTTCTCAAGCAGATGCACCGGGACGGGGAGCTTCCCTACTGCAAGGTCTTCCTCGACTCTCCCATGGCGATCCGGGCGACCAATATCTTCAGCCGCTATGTCGAGGAGCTGAGTCCCAGATGTCAGAAGTTCTACAAAGAGGACGGCGATGTCTTCGACTTTCCCCGCCTGCATTTCACCGTCGACGTGGAAGACTCCAAGCGGATCAACGAAGTGGAACGGGGGGCCATCATCATCGCCGGCAGCGGCATGTGCACCGGCGGGCGGATTCTCCATCACTTCAAGCACCACATCTGGAACAAGCGCAACAGTGTTATCTTCGTCGGCTATCAGGCGGAAGGGACCATCGGGCGCGAGATCGTGGAGGGAGCCCGATGGATCAAGCTCTACCACGAAAAGGTACGGGTCAAGGCGAAGATCTTCACCATCAACGGCTTTTCCGCCCATGCCGACCAGAACGAGCTCATCAGCTGGATGGGGGGCTTCAAACGCCTGGGAGACATCTACCTGGTCCACGGGGAATCGGACAAGGAAGAGATCCTCAAAAAGGCGATCAGGAAGCGTCTGGAGAAGAAGGCGACCATCGTGGAGCAGGGCAAACCCTACCGGCTCGATCCCAAACCCAAGCTCAAGAAGGTCGGGGTGAACAAAACCAAACTTCGATGAGGAGGAGGTAATCATGGCAGAAGAGAAACGGGAGATGGAGTCCTCCCAGGCTCCCCGGGAGCGGGAGAGCGTGAGCGGGGAGTCGGAACAAGGGGCGGCCGAACACGGCGCCGAAGCCACGGAGGCTCAGACGCCCGAGGCGGTGGGGACCCCGGCGACGGTGACGGAGTCTTCCGAAGAGGGGGGGGAGAAAGCCTCCGACAACTCCGAGACCCCGGAAGGGGAGGAGGAGGGGCAGGATCCCGCCCCCGTCCAGGCAGGAGAGATGGGCGGCCTGAGCAGCGAAGAGGCCGCCGAGCGGCTCAAGAAGTACGGCTACAACGAGATCACCGAGAAGGAGCTGACCTGGTGGCAGCGCCTTCTCAAGCGCTTCTGGGGGCCGATTCCCTGGATGATCGAAGTGGCAGCGATCCTCTCGGCGATGGTCAAGCACTGGGAGGATTTCACCATCATCGTCATCCTCCTGCTGATCAACGCCATCATCGACTTCTATCAGGAATCCAAGGCTCTCAGCGCTCTCAAGGTGCTCAAGGAGAAACTGGCCCGCAAAGCGCTCGTCCTTCGTGACGGCATCTGGAAACAGATCGATGCCCGGGAGCTGGTCCCCGGGGATATCATCAAGCTCAAGATCGGGGATATTGTCCCCGCCGACGCCAAGCTTCTCTCCGGGGATTTTCTGCTGGTGGACCAGTCGGCCCTCACGGGAGAGTCCCTGCCGGTGACCCGGAAACTGGGGGAGGATGTCTACGCCAACGCCATCGTCAAAAAAGGGGAGGCGATCGCCGAAGTGACCGCCACGGGAGAACACACCTACTTCGGCAAGACCGTCAAACTGGTGGCCAGAGCCGAAAAAGAGGGACGCAGCCACTTCCAGGAGATGGTCATCAAGGTGGGCAATTTCCTTATCGCCGTCACCCTGGTGATGATCGCCATCATCATCTATCTGGGAATTGTCCGGGGCGAGAACCTCCTCGACCTGCTGGAATACGCCCTGATCCTGACCGTCGCGGCGATCCCCGTAGCCCTGCCGGCGGTCCTGACGGTCACCATGGCCGCCGGGGCCAAGACCCTGGCGGGAATGCAGGCGATCGTCAGCCGCCTCGCGGCCATCGAAGAGCTGGCAGGGATGGACGTGCTCTGCTCCGACAAGACCGGGACCCTGACCCAGAACAAGATGACCATCAACGAGCCCTACACCGTGGGATCGACCAAACCGGAAGAGTTGATCTTCTACGCGGCGCTCGCCTCGAAAGAGGAGAACCAGGATCCCATCGAGACCCCCATCTTCAACTACCTCAAGCTCAACAAACTCTACGACAAGCTCACGGAGTACACCCTCGAGAAGTTCACTCCCTTCGATCCCGTCAGCAAGCGCACGGAAGGGGTCGTGATCCATGGCGACAAGACCCTCGTGGTCACCAAGGGGGCGCCCCAGGTGATCATCGAGATGTGCGACGAGAAGGAGTTCGACAAGAAAGATGCCTATAAAATGGTCGAATCCTTCGCCGAAAAGGGGTTCCGGACCCTGGGCGTCGCCATGAAGGAGGTGACGGAGGAGAGCTACCACTTCCTGGGGCTCATTCCCCTCTACGATCCCCCGCGTCCCGACTCCAAGGAGGTGATCGCCGATGCCAAGGAGCATGGAGTCGAGGTCAAGATGGTCACCGGGGACAACGTGGCGGTAGCCCGCTACATCGCCGGCATCCTGGGGATCGGCGACGACATCCGGGACATCAAGCAGCTTCGGGGTGAGAGCACCGAGGAGTATGTCTTCCTGGCGGAGGTGATCGCCGAGGCCCTCTACAAGAAGCTCGAACCCGAAAAAGTCTCCCAGGAGCAGGTGGAGAAGTTTGGCAAGGAGATCGCCAAAGAGGTGGAGAAACTCCTCCTCAGCCGCCCCCTGCCCAAGGGAAGCATCAAACAGCACGAGAGCGAGATCATCGAAGCGATCGAAAAGGCCAACGGCTTCGCCCAGGTCTTCCCCGAGGACAAATATTTCATCGTGGACAAGCTTCAGAAGGCCGAGCATATCGTGGGGATGACCGGCGACGGGGTCAACGACGCCCCGGCCCTGAAAAAAGCCGACTGCGGAATCGCCGTCAGCGGCGCCACCGACGCGGCCCGGGCGGCGGCGGACCTGGTGCTTCTGGCCCCGGGCCTCAACGTCATCAACAACGCCATCAAGATCGCCCGGATCACTTTCGAGCGGATGCAGAGCTATACCATCTACCGCATCACCGAGACGATCCGGGTCATCCTGCTCTTCGCCCTGACCATCAGTATTTTCAATTTCTATCCCATCACGGCGATCGAGATCATCCTGCTTGCACTCTTCAACGACCTGCCGATCCTCGCCATCGCCTACGACAACACCAAACTGCGCAAATATCCGGTGCGCTGGGATATGAAGGAGGTGCTGATCCTCTCTACCTGGCTCGGGGTGGCGGGGGTCCTCTCCTCCTTCCTGCTCTTCTGGCTGGTTTACTACGTCTGGCAGGTCAACGCGGAGCTGACCCAGACCATCTTCTTCGCCAAACTGATCATCGCCGGCCACGGGACCCTCTACAATACCCGCCGCGACGACTGGTTCTGGAAGAAGCCCTGGCCCAATCCGATCCTCTGGAACGCCTCCCTCTGGTCGGCGGTGGCCGCGGTCATCATCGCGGTTTACGGCTTTGGCCTCATCTACCCCATGGGCTGGGGATGGGCGATCTTCCTGGTGATCTATCTCTTCGCCTGGTTCGTCTTCAACGACATGGTGAAGATGCTGGTCCTCAACTACTACCGCAAGCGCGGCAAACTCGATATCTAAGGAGCAAGGACGATGGAGAAGAAAACGATAGAGAATCCCCAACGCCGGCAGGCCCTGAAGCTGGCGGGCCTCGGGGGAGCCGCCCTGGCGCTGGGAAGCTCCCCGGTCCGGGCCTCTTCCACCGGCCCAAGCCGCAAACCCTCCAAGAAGCATCCGGTGCGGATCGTCGTCGTGGGGGGCGGTATGGCGGGAACCATGCTCGCCTACCGCCTCAGCCAGGCGATCACCTGGCCCGAGATCAGCGTCTTCGAACCGCTGCGTGACAGCGCCTGGTATCAGCCGGGCCTGGCCCTGGTGGGTGCCGGGGTCTGGTGCGAGGGGGAGCTTCGCTACGACCGTCAATCCTTCGTTCCCGACAGCCCCCACGTCCGGTGGGTGGAGCGGGCGGTCACCGCCGTGGATCCCGAAAACCGGACCGTGACCGACAGCGAGGGAAAGGAGACCCCCTACGACTTTCTCATCGTCGCCAGTGGCGCCCGGCTCGATTTCGACGCCATCGAGGGGCTGGGCGGGGTCATCGACTCGATGCAGGTTCCTGACGAAAAGGAGGGGTGGATGGACGATCCCGCCGTGGGCAGCGTCTACTATCTCCACGGCGCCCGACAGCTCCAGGAGCAGTTCGATGTGCTGGTCCAAAAGGCGGTGGCTCTGAAGGAGGGACGCCTCAAGGTGCTCTTCACCCAGCCCGGCGTCGCCATCAAGTCTCCCGGCGCCTCCAAAAGCGTCCTTTCCTCGCTGGTTCACAAGCTGAAAAGCGAAGGAGTGCGTGAGAAAGTGGCGATCGAATTCCACAGTGGCGACGGCCGCCTCTCGGCCAACGACGCCTACGACAAGCTCTACCGAAAGATGTTGAAGAACGAGGGGGTGAGCCTGGGCACGAAGCGACTCCGTTCCGTCGACCGGACGGCGAAGCGGGCCACCTTCGACGACGGCAGCACGGTCGCCTACGACTTCCTCCATGTCGCTCCGCCCATGCGGACCGACCGGATCTTCGAGACGGCGGGCCTGACCGACGCGGCGGGATGGATCGCCGTGGATGGAGCGACCCTCCAGCACAAAAAATACCCCACGCTCTTCGCCGTGGGCGATGCGGCGGGCTGCGGCGCTCTCAAGACCGGCGCGGCCATCGTGGAGCAGGTCAAGAGCGTGGTGGAGGCGATCCGGGCCGTGGACGAGGGGCGCAAACCCCACACCCGCTACAGCGGCTTCGGGTGCGATACGGTGCTCTGTGTCGGAGAGGAGAAGGCGCTCTACGAAGCCTACGACCGCAGTGGGAAGCCCGAGGCGCTCTTCGGTTTCGACGCCCTGAAGTGTTCCCGGATCTACTGGTACGTCGACACCCGGCTCCTCAAACCCTACGTCATGGAGATCGCCCTGCGGGGCTGGGCCTGAGGAGAGTAAAAGGCTACAATAGGAAAAAGGGAAGGAGGAGAAATGGCCGTCAAAAAGATCAAGGGAAAAGAGTACGAGAAACTGCTCTACGAGCTCCAGGTGGAGCTGGTGAAGTTCCAGCGCCACGTCATCGAAAAGGAGCTCAAGGTCTGCCTGGTCTTCGAAGGGCGGGACACCGCCGGG
>CAZGGT010000025.1:0-2056 GCA_964525335.1 uncultured Nitratifractor sp.
GACTACATCCCGCTGAGCTACCGTGTCCTCAAAGAGCTGGACAAACGCAAACACCTCGCCGAAAAGAAACGGCTGCTCTATGTGGCGCTCACCAGAGCCAAGCACCATGTGATCCTCTCCGCGCTGCTCAACAAAAAGAAAGATGGAGAGATCTCCCTGCCCGATGACAGCTATCTGGCGATGGTCGCCTCCTCGCTCGGCATCGATACCGAACGCCTCTTCGATCAGACCCATCCGGCGTGCATCGAGATCACGCTCACAGAACCGACACCCAAAAAGAGAGAGGTAGACTACATCGACTTCACATGGAAGCCTCTGACATTCAAGCACAAACAACAGCGAAGCGCCACCCAAACGGAAGGGGAAGCCGCCGTCGATCTGGAAGCGGCGGAGAGCGGTACGACGGTACACAGGATCATCGAACTCTACGGGCAAAGCTTCCGGGGCAACGAAGAGGCCATCCTGGAGAAGATGCAGCTCTTCGATGCCCGGGAGCGGGAGAAGGTCAAGGCAAGCATGGCTCGTTTTTATGAGAGTGACGTCTATGAAGCACTGTCTCAGGGGGCGGAGCACTACTTCGAACTGCCGTTCCGTCTCGGGGAGCGCAGCGGCGTCATCGACCTGCTCTACCACGATCCCGAACGCGGCGGCTGGATCGTCGTGGATTTCAAGACGGGCAAGCCGACGGAGGAGAAAGAGGCCCGTTACCGCGAGCAGCTCGCCTTCTACGAAGAGGGCCTGCAGGAGGCCGGGGTGAAGGTGGCCCAGAGCCGGCTGCTCTGGCTCTGAGAACCAGTCTTTCAGTTCTCATCCGATACGGGATGCCAGGTTCCCCCTTTGGCTCCCCCGACTTATCAAAATGGAGAAAATTCCACCACGTTGTCACCCTCCTGCGTTACAATACTCTCGTCTTGGTGAAACACCCATCCCCCAAGACCCCGCGCTCTGAAAAAATGTGTCGCAGTGCGTGCGGTAACCCAGGACAATAAAACCTTCGAAAGCACCACTCCCTTCGTCCGTTTTATTGCCTCTGAGAAATCCATTGGAGGTAACGACCATGAACCTTATCGAAACCATCCATCAACGGATCAGAACTCTCGATCCCGACGCGTTCGTGAAATCCCTCGGCTATCGCAGCGTGGAGAGAGGCCGGAAAACCCTGGAGGAGTTTCTGCAGGCTCCCGACATCGAACGCTGGCTCTCCGGCTCCCATTACGACCTGACCTACAGCTCCCGCTCCTTCCTCGAAGCCCTCTGCCGGGAGCTGGAACTCGGCGAAGCGTGCGGCCGGGAGATCGCCGCCTTCGAGCGGAAGCACAAAGAGTTGCAGCAGATGAAAAAGCCCTGGATCTTCGTCTATACCGGTTTCCGCCGGAAAAACGAACCGATCTTCGCCCTGGCCTTTGGAGAAAGAATACGACGGATCCCTCTGGAGAAAGAGTGGGCATTGGGGAAAAGCCCGGAGGAGATCTTTTCCGACGTCTCCAGGGTGGTCAGAGACCACTACCGGGAACACGAAGGAACACTCCCTCTCTGGGGAACGATCCGGAGCTACGTCTACCACCATACCGACGGCAGCCGCTACATCTTCGACCCCGACGGCACCCTGCGGGAGGACGAACCGCTGCCCGAAGAGAACCGGGCGGAACTGCGGATCGGCGGAAAGGAGATCGACCCGGAAATCCTCTCCTGAACCTGGTGATATGACGCTACGTTGTCATCTATTTCCTTAGAATGAATCCAGGCAAAAGCGAACCATCCACCATATATCCGATGAAAGGCTGAATCATGAAAAGAAAAAAAACCAGTTTTCACTCTCCTCTCATGGAGATGGATCCCCGCCACCGGCACAGGATTCTGGGGTGGAGCCTGACGATCCTCCTGGATATGGAAGCGGGCAAAAAGCTCCTGGACACGGATCAGGGATACTTTCGTGAAGAGGAGATCGTCCGTTTCCTCGGGATCGGGTACCGGGGCGACGAAACGGAGGTGGAGTACGCAGAGTTTCTCCGGAGACTTCGAAGGCTCCGCGGGGAGCTGGCCAAAACGCCCCTCC
>CAZGGT010000026.1:0-2118 GCA_964525335.1 uncultured Nitratifractor sp.
CAAGATCCACCGCTCCCTCTACTACACTCTCAAAGCCAGCGCCATCTTCCTGCTCCTTTTCCTCGTGACCCTGCCCCTGATCTTCGTCCCGATCCTGGGACAGCTCTGGATGCTCTGGCTCTGGTCGATTCTCCTGCGGGAGCCGACGGTCTACGACGTGGGATCCCTCTTCGTCGCCGACGAGACGGAGCTCAAGCGCCTGGGCAAGCGCGCCCGTCTCGCCGCCCTCGTCGCCGCGACCTTCAACTACATCCCCTTCCTCAACATCTTCGCTCCGCTTTTCGCCCAGATCCTCTTTCTCCACTATATCGCGTCTTCAGAGGCGATAAAAGCCCAAAGAAAATAAGATGGGGGCAGGAACGGTGAAATGCTATAATCCGGGGTAAACCAACAAACGGAACTTCCCATGCCCAAAACCCTCCACCTCGTCAGCCTTGGCTGCACCAAAAACCTGGTCGATAGCGAAGTGATGCTCGGCAAGCTCAGCGACTATGAGCTGACCGACCAAGCCGAAGAGGCCGACGTCATCATCGTCAACACCTGCGGCTTCATCGAAGCGGCCAAGGAGGAGTCCATCGCCACCGTCCTGGATCTTCACCAGCGACGCAAAGAGGATTCGCTTCTGGTGATGAGCGGCTGCCTGAGCGAACGCTACAAGGAGGAGCTCCGGGAACAGATGCCCGAGATCGACATCTTCACCGGGGTGGGGGACTACGAGCGGATCGACGAGATCATCCGCTCCCGGCAGAGCACCTTCAGCCCCGAGGTCTACCTGGCCACCGAACGCTCCCCCCGGCTCATCACCGGCTCCAACTACCACGCCTACATCAAGATCGCCGAGGGGTGCAACCAGCACTGCTCCTTCTGCGCCATCCCCTCCTTCAAAGGGCGGCTCCACTCCCGGAGCCTCGACTCCATCGCCGCCGAGGTGGCCGCCCTGACCGAGAAGGGCTTCTACGACTTCTCCTTTATCAGCCAGGACAGCTCCAGCTACGGGCGGGACCTGGGGATGCGGGAGGGGCTGATCGAGCTGATGGAGCGGATCGAGATGCTCCCGGGTGTGCGTTCCGCCCGGATCCTCTACCTCTACCCCTCCACCACCAGCGAACGGCTCATCGACGCCATCGCCGACTCCCCCATCTTCCAGACCTACTACGACATGCCGATCCAACACATCGACGACGGAGTGCTGCGGACCATGAAACGGGGCTTCGGCGAAGCCAGGACCCGGAAGCTGCTGGAACGGATGCGCTCCAAGGGGGGGGGCTTCGTCCGCACCTCCGTCATCGCCGGCCACCCGGGGGAGAGCGAAGAGGCGTTCCGTCGGCTCTGCGACTTCCTGGAGGCGTTCGGCTTCGACCGGATCAACGTCTTCGCCTACTCCAACGAAGAGGACACCACCGCCTACGGGATGGAGCAGCTTCCCCCGGAGACGATCGCCGAGCGCACCGCCCTCCTGGGAGAGATCGCCGCCGCCAGCCGGGAAGCCTCCCTGGAGCGGATGGTGGGCCGGGAATGCCGCCTGGCTATCGACGGACCCAGCGAAGAGCATGAATACCTCCTCTCCGCCCGCCCCCTCCTCTGGGCCCCGGAGATCGACGGAGAGGTCCTCGTCAACGACCCCAACGACCTGAAAGTGGAGATCGGAGGCCTCTACCGGGCCACGATCACCGAAAAAGCGGGAGAATACCTGCTGGCGAGGCTGGAGAAAGCGGAAAGCTGAAAGCGAAGAGCTTAGAGCTTAGAGCAGGGCTGATACCAGTCGGGATGAGCCGCTTCTGGAGTTGGAGGGATCCGCCCCCGCCGCATGGCAGCTTTGGATACTGTCACGGTTTGGTGTTTGAGCGAAAAGCCTAAAGCTGAAAGCTGAAAGCGTAGAGCTGAGAGCTGTTGTCGTTCGACAACTTTTATCCGCCCGGGACTAACGACTAACGACTAACGACTAACGACTAACGACTAACGACTAACGACTAACGACTAACGACTAACGACTATCGACCAAATCCCTTCCAAAGCAACCATTGCCAACATGTAGAGAGGAAAGAGGTGCTGGCGGAATTTGCCCCGGTGGGCTTTGGCCCCCAGAAACTCCAGCTGGGCGTCGTCGAAGATCCCCAG
>CAZGGT010000027.1:0-2794 GCA_964525335.1 uncultured Nitratifractor sp.
CAAGAGGAAAGTTGCGTGCTGGGTACGCCGTGTTTGACGTTTCGGTGGAACACGGAACGTCCGGTTACGTTGGCACGCTACGGCGGAGCTTCGATCTTGGTGGGAAACAGTGTCGAAAAGATCCGCGAAGCGTACGCTTCGATCAAGGATGCGCCGCGCAAACCGACGCGTCCCGAACGCTGGGACGGAAAAACGGCCGAACGCTGCGTGCGTGCCATTGTCGATTATAAGGGATGATCGATGCTCGGACGGCGATGGTCATATGCGCTCAAATACGGCGCGTTGCGCCCTATAGGCAAACCGCTGTATGAAACGCTCGTATCCGCCGAGCTTGCCTGGGTGCGGTTCAAAGATCGAACCGTGCGTTTTTCACCCACACCCTTGACGGACGAAAAACTAACCGCTATCGTCAAGACCTTCGAACGCCCCGAAACCTTGCGGCGCCTGATCGATTCGATCGAGCGGTTTTATCCGCGGATGCGCATCATCGTCGCCGACGACAGCCGCGAACCTTACGAAGATGCGCGTGTCGATGTGATCCGTCTGCCTTTTGACAGCGGGGTATCGGCGGGACGACAAGCTGCGCTCGATGCGGTGAAGACGCCTTATGTTTTGCTGCTTGACGATGATTTCGTTTTTTACGGCCGTACCCGTCTCGAAACACGCCTGGAACTCCTGGAAAAGGAATCCCGAATCGATCTGCTGGGGGGCGAAGTGGTCAACCTCCCCTCCTTTCGTGCCGCCGACTACGGCGACGCCGACCTCTTCCCTACCGAGAGGGCTTCACGCCTGCCCCAGGGAACGAAAATCGGATCTCTGATCGTCTACGACAAAATCCCCAACTTCTACATCGCCCGCACGGAACGAATACGCCTGGTGGGCTGGGATCCGCGGATCAAACGCCTCGACCATGCCGATTTTTTCACCCGGGCCAAGGGGGTGCTGACCAGCGTCCTCGATCCGGAGATGAAAATCCTCCACGCCCAGACTCCCTACATGCGCCCCTACATGGACAAACGCAGGGATGCGGCGGCAGACTGGGAATACCTGATGCAAAAACACTACTCCTGATCTCTCTCTTTCCCGCAGGCTTTCAAAAGACGGCAGAAGAGAAAACGCCCCGCCATCCCAAAGGGGCGGATGAGCCAGTAGAGCCCGAAGAGGCGGTCGGGCAGAACGATCGTGCGGCGTTCGTTGATCCCCGGACGGAAGAGAAACTCTCCCAGCATCCGGAGACGGGTCCGGGTGTCGTCGCGCAGGGAGAGAAGGAGGCGGAATTTGACGAGGCTCTCTTCGGGGGTGGGGACCGGACGGGCGAACTCCCCGGCGATGAAGCTCCGGGCCTCCTCCAGGCGCGCCCCGGGAAACAGAGCGGTGATCCGCCCGGGCAGGGGCGTATCGAGCCAGTCGTGGGCGAGGGAAAGTCCCAGGAGCAGCAGCCGCTGAGCCCCCAGCTCCCGGGCCCGCTCCAGGAGAAGCTCCCAGTCGGTCTCGGGACGGCTCCGGACCATCCGGTCCAGATCGACGAGCCAGATCAGCCGCTCATAGATATGCTTCGCTCCGTGGAGCGCCACATAGAGCAGATGGGTCTCGTGGGAGAGGGTCGGGATCTCCCGGCCGTTGATCCGGACGCTTTCGGGATCCTGCCAGGGACGGAACGGCGCGGTGGGAATGGCCAGCTTGCGGAAGAACTCCCAGTGCAGCTCCACCATCAGCCCCCGGGAAGGGGCCAGGTAGGGGACGTCGTTGTTGAGCTCGCAGAGAACCCGCCGCTTCCCCCGGTAGCGTTCGACGGGGAAATGGGGAGCATAGCCCCTCCCCCGGAGGAACAGGGACCACGAATCGAACTCGTCGCAGGCGATGAGAACGTCGAGATCGCCAAACTGCCGAAGGGTGAGATCCCCGTAGGCCGCCTGAGCGAGAACCGGGCCCTTGAAGGGAAGGAAGGCGAGACCGTTCTCCCGGGCGAAGGCCGCCAGATGAAGCAGCTCGGCGGAGAGAAGCATGTTGCGATGAACAATTTGCGAGTATGCAGACTTCAGGTCTGCGAGCAATCGCTCCAGTGGGTAGTCATTTATCGTTCGTCGTTCATCGTTCGTCGTTCGTGCTTCGTCGTTCGCACTTCGTCGTTTGTCGTTTGTCGTTTGTCGTTTGTCGTTCGCTCCAGGCTTTCCGCTCTCCGCACTGGCCCCCTGGCTTTCCGCTTTCCGCTTTCCGCTTTCAGTCCGCTCTCCGCCCTCCGCTTTCCACTCTTCGCTCTCCGCTCTCCGCCCCTCCCATGAACTTGCGACCTGCGACTTGCGACTTGCGACTACTGTCTTCAAACGCTTGTAGACGAGGGGAAGCACGCCGTGACGGCTTGAAATAGCCGTCAAATATTGAATGTTGAATGTTGAATGTTGAATAAAGTCGGTGATGGTCGCGAAATCCTCATCCGTCGGCTCGGCTTTGCAGCAAGCGAGGAGGAAGCGGAACGACCGACTTTCGAGTTTTGAATGTTGAGTGTTGAGTTGTGAATTGGGGTCGGGTTTGGAAGTCGGCATGGGGAATTATAGCTTTTTTCGCGCTTCGTCGTTCGTATTTCGTAGTGAGAATGGGCCAACTTCCATCCCCTACCCCCTACATCCTATCCCCTATATCCTACCCCCTACATCCTACATCCTTGAATTGTCCAGGGTGATAGCGGAAAAAATTACGTTGGAGTTGAAAATATCCGGGAGGAAAATGATTGAAAATGGTGGCCCCAACAGGACTTGAACCTGTGACCACCACCATGTCAAGGTGGTGCTCTACC
>CAZGGT010000028.1:0-11548 GCA_964525335.1 uncultured Nitratifractor sp.
GGCGAAAAAGAGCCCCGCCTGGTATTTGCGCCCATCGGAGTCGACGGGAAGCTCCGTATATTCCTGGTAGAGCATGGGAAAGGCGTCGTACTCTCCCGGCAGATCCACCAGCACGGTTCCGTCTCCCTCCAGTACCGCCACGCTGCCCCCTTCGCGCCCGAAAAAGGGTTTGCGTACCTGCATCTTCCCCTTCAGAGGTTCGAAAGAGCTCTCCAGGAGCAGGGGATGGCCGGGATAGAGATCCCAGAGAATTTTGAGCATCGCCTTGCTCTGGAACATCAGGGTGTAAGCGGGGTTGAAGATGATCGCCTTCTGGTTCCGGACGATGAGGCTCAGGAGCTTGGCCAGATCGGGCTCTTCGAGGGCGATATCCTCCCAGGGGATCAGCTTGAACCAGAGTTCGTAACGCTCCCCCCGGAAAAAGATCCCCTCCTCCCCGTCGAACTCCACTTCGTCGATGTAGGCGAAGGCCGTGGCGTAGCCCGCCTCCTCCGCGATGAACTGAAGGAGGCGGACGGTGTTCTCCTCCTCGGCGTTGCCCCGGACCGAGGTGAAGAGGAAGCGCCACCCCTCGTAGCGCTCGTGAAAGCTCTCCACATTCTCCTCCAGGGTCACCAGACGCCGGAAATTCTCCAGGAGCTTGTCGTAGACGACGTTGAACTGCCGGGCCTCGTCCAGGCCGTTGCGTTTGAGGATCGCCCACTGGACGATGGCCGTCTCGAAAAGGGCGGTGGGGGTATCGGCGTTGAACTCCAGGAGTTTGATCGGTGTTCCGTCGATCCCTCCCGCCAGGTCGAAGCGTCCGTAGAGATGCCAATGGACGGCGTTCTCCCAGCTCTCCCGGACCAGCTCCACCAGATTGAACGGGATGCCGATTTCGTGGAAAAGATTGCGCTCCACCACATGCTCCCCGGCGGCGACATACATCTCGTAGAGCTCGTTGCCCGCCTCGTAATAGGCTTCCGCCTCCGCCTCCGTCACCTCCACCAGTACGTCGGCCAGATAAGGCGTCTCGTCTTCATCGGTATGCCAGACGAACCCCAGTTCTTCCAGATAGGCGGCATCCAGAGGCTCCACCGGCATCAGGGAGACCATCTCAGCCTCCGAAATAGCGGCTGCGACCGCTCATGCCGCCCGTGCGACCGCTGCTTCCTCCGAAAAAGCCGCTGCGACGGGTCGTGCTCCGGGTCGTCGTACGGGCTCCCTTTTTGAAGCTGTTGACGCTGCGATTGTAGGCGGAGGGAGTTTTGTAGCCCGCTTTCCGTGTATTCCGGTAATTGGGATTGTTGAAAAGTTTGCTGCCGATCCAGGAACCGAGAATCGCTCCGGCGGCACTGGCGAGCAGAGCTTCACCCATGCTCATTCCTCCCTGCTGTGCCATCTGGGCCCCTTCCGGTTTGGTGAGATTGGAGGTACCGTTCTCGATCTTGGCCGCTTCTTCTTTGATGAGGGCGTCCATCTCCGCCTTGGTGAGGACCTTTTCGGTCCCGTCGAGCTTTTTGAGTATGATCCGGGTCTCCTTGGCGGGAAACTCTTCGGCGATCTTGTACTTGCCGGGACGTACCTCCTCGATGACGACGAAAGCGTTTTTCTGCTGAGGCTGGGCTGTCTCTCCCTGATCCGCCGGCTTCTGCTGACAGCCGGAAAGACCGACGGCCAGCAGGGTACCGACGCCGATACCGGCACCGATCTGGGAAAATTTTTTGAGGTATTTCATGGAACTCCTTTGGGAACATATTTTTTGCTGCGCTCTTTCGAAAGCGACGGTTTTCGGTGACATACGGAAAAGTGACGATATCTTAGCGAAATGTGAACGTCGAAGAAAAGACCGTACGCAGGGGGAGAAGCGTACGTCGATAAAGAGGGAAAAGGAGAATCAGTCCATCTGCTTGCGCAGGAAGGTGGGCACGTCGAGCAGATCCTCGTCGGGATCGGAATAATCGCTTCCCACGACCCGGCGCATCCCGCGCATCGTATCGTAGGGACTCCGGGCGGGAGTGTTGGCTCCCTGGCTTCCCAGGAGAGACTCGGCCTGCTTGACCTTCTCCGCCTGGGGATTGCCGGCCTCCTCGGCCTCCTCGAAACCAGTGGCGACGATGGTGATCTTGACCTGATCGATCTCCATCTCGTGGCTGGTGGTCGTACCGAAGATGACGCTGGCATCCTCGTCGGCATGCTCCTCGATGATCTCCATCGCTTCGGAGATCTGGAGAATGGGATAATCGGGATGGATGTGGAAATGGACCAGAACCCCTTTGGCTCCGTTGATGGAGATGTTGTCCAGCAGCGGCGAATCGATGGCGGCCTTGGCGGCGTCGTAGGCGGCGTTGGCTCCCTGACTGCTGCCCGATCCCATGAGGGCGAGGCCCCGATGGCTCATGACGGTCTTGACGTCGGCGAAGTCCAGGTTGATGTCGTTGGGACCGTGGGAGAGAATGACATTGGAAATTCCGGAGACCGCCTGGCAGAGCACGTCGTCGACGAGGCGAAAGCTCTCCTTGAGCCCCAGGTTCTTTTCGACGATGGAGAGAAGGCGCTCGTTGGGAATGACGATGATGGAATCGCTCTCCCGCTTCAGCTCTTCGAGACCCTCTTTGGCCAGTTTGGCCCGCTTGCGTCCTTCGAACCGGAAGGGAGTCGTCACGACGGAGACCGTCAGAGCCCCCACCTCTTTGGCCGCCTGGGCGATGATGGGCGCGGCTCCGGTCCCGGTACCGCCGCCGAGACCCGCGGAGATGAAGACGATGTCGGCACCGGCGAGGGTATCCTTGAGCTCACTGAAGCTCTCCAGCGCCGCCTCCCGGCCGATCTCGGGCTTCATCCCGGCTCCCAGTCCCCGGGTGGCGTTGGCGCCCAACTGGAGTTTGATGGGCGAGAGTGAAGAGTCCAGGGCCTGGGCGTCGGTGTTGGCGACGATGAGATCGATCCCTTTGACATTCTCGGAGATCATGTGGTTGATCATGTTGCCTCCGCCGCCGCCGACACCGATCGCCTTGATTTTCGCCCCCTCGACGCTCGTACCGCTGGCCGTACTCTCGATTTCGATTTCAAAATGGTCCATGATGTTCTCCCCCTTTGTTGATGTAGATGTTAAAACAGTTGTTTCGCCCAATTGACGAATCGGCTGAACGGATTCCCGTCACGCTTTTTGAAGTTGGACGGCAGCAGGTTGTCATCCAGCTCCAAACCGCCCTGCTCCGATTTGCCCGGAAGCGCCAGGTCGATCTCCGACTCGCCGGATTTGCGTCGTTTCGTCTTTTTTGCCGGCGCTTCGGATGCCGTCGCCTTGGGCGTCAAATCTCCGATATCGGTCACGTCGTGGGAGACCGCCTCTTTGCGATGCAGCAGCTCTTTGTTGTAATTGATTTCGTAGCGGGTGTGTTCGCCCGCCTGGTAGAGCAACAGGCCGATCACCGTCGCGAAGGCCGGGTCTTTGAGCTCGTCGTACATGCCGTCGAGCTCCCGGGGAGTACCGATGCGCACCGGCATCCCCTGGAAGATCGCCTGAGCCAGCTCCCGGATCCCCTTGAGCTTGGTCAGACCGCCGGTGAGGACGATTCCCGCGCCGACCTGCTCCCGCAGGGCGCTCTTGTCCAGGGATTTGGCCAGAATCATCAGCGCCTCCTCGACCCGGGCGAGAATCACACTATGGACGATCTCCAGGGAGATGGTGTTGCGGTTCTCCTCGTCCCCGATGACCGGGAGTTCGATGGTTTCACTGGAACTCTCCAGCAGATTGCCGTGGCGGATTTTGACCTTCTCCGCCATTTGAAGGGGCGTATGCAACGCCATGGAGAGGTCGTTGGTGATGTGATTGGAGCCGACGGCCAGGAAGTCGTTGTAGCGGATGGAGTTGCCGATATGGACGATGAGGCTGCTGGTCTGTCCTCCCATGTCGATGACGCAGACCCCCAGTTCCCGCTCGTCCTCCCCCATGACCGCCAGGGCGGAAGCGTACCCGTTGAGGACGATCCCCTCGATCTCCAGTCCGGCGGAACGCACCGCCTTTTTGAGATTGCTCAGGGCCGACTTCTGGGTGACGATGATGTTGACGTCGGTTTCCAGACGGCTGGCGTTCATGCCGAAAGGATCCTCGATGAACTCCTGGTCGTCCACCTTGAAATTGTAGGGGAGGACGTGGATCACTTCGAATTCGTTGGGAATGTTGGCGTTGTAAAGCGCCGTGTCCATCACCCGTTTGATCTCCTTGATGGAGATGTCTTTGTGGGGAATGTTGACGATGCCCGTGGAGTTGATGCTCCGGGCGTAGGCGTTGGAGATGGAGATGGTGGCGACGGAGATGTTGTTGCCGGCGATGCGACGGGCGTCTCCCAGGGCCTTCTTGATCGCTTTGGAGGCGAGCTCGATGTTGGTGATGACCCCTTTTTTGACCCCCTGGCTCCGGCTGACACCCTGACCCGTGATCGTGAGTTTCCCATCTTCTCCGACCTCAGCGATGACCGCAGCGACCTTCGTGGAGCCGATGTCGATGGCGAGTATCGTTTTGGACAACTCAGAATCCTTTGACGAAAGATTTGACAGGATAGTTCCGGGAGAGCTCTTTGAGAAGCGACTGCTCGAACTCCGCCTTCTTGATCCGGTCGGCGCTCCGGGCGATTTCCGCGCTCAAGTTGGCGTCACCGTCCCCGAATTTCTGCTTGACGATTTTGTAAACCACCAATTTTTTATTTATTGATATGGTACCGAGTTTATCATTAGATGTAAATAATTTCTGTAAAAACTGTGCGCTTTCCGCCGCATCGAGAGGAGGAAGCGTTTCGGAACGACTCAGACTGACATAGCCACTCTCCCGTGTCAACCGGGAGGGATCCTTCTCCAGAGCCTTGGCTTCGTTCTGCAGCGCCGCCTCCCGAGCCTGGGCCCGCCAGGCTTTTTCCACCAGGGGTTTCGCCTCTTCGAAGCTCATGGGCCGGGGCTCGATCAGCTTTTCGACCCGGACGGTGGCGTAGCGGCTGCCTACCGGCTTGGGTTTGACGAGGGTTCCCGGATCGCTCTGTTCGATCGCCTGCCAGAGCGCCTTGGAGAGGGTGGGATCTCCTACGGCGAGGGTCTTCTCTTCGCTGGCTTTGCGTTTTCCTTTTTTCCAGGCGATGTAGTCCAGAAGGGCTTTTTTCTTTCCTTTTTTGATCCGGTAATCCCTCTCCACCGCCGTTTTGGCCTTCTCATAGCCGAGTTCTCTGCCGTCGGCGCCGGTATAGTCGTAGCTGTTCTTGTGGTAGAAAGCCTTCAACTCCGCCTCCGTGGCGTTGAGATCGGCGGTATCGGTCCAGAGAATGGAGAGACGGTATTTCTTGGGTGTCCGGTACTCGCTCTTGTGGGCTTCCCAGTAGCTTTTCAGGGCCGCCGCGTCGGCCGTCACGTTGACCTCGTCGGGTGTCAAAACCCGGTAGCGGATCTTGTCACCGACGCTCAGGGCACCGGCGATCACCTGTCGCTCGAAGGGAACACTGGGTTGATTGAGGAGTTTCATGAGCTTTTCGATGACGAGATCGTCCCGAAAGATCGCCTCGAAGGTCCGGGCCTTCATCCGGCGGGCATCGAGAAACGCCTGATAGATGCGCTTGTCGAAGACGCCGTTGCGCTGGAAACTCGGGAGCGCGGCGATCGCTTCGGCCAACTCCTCCTCGGAGACGACGATCCCGTACTCCCGGGCCAGGTTGAGGAGATAGGCCTGCATGACCAGACGGTTGTAGGCCTGGCGGGGCAGTTGCATCTCTTTCGCCTTGGCGGCGTCGAACCCGCTTCCCAGGAGCTGCGCCATCTCCCGATAGAGGTTCCGGTAGGTAAAGTCATACTTCTCCTGGGTGATCTTCACATCCCCCACTTCGGCAATCGCTCCCGCCTTGGAGCCGTACTGATAGGTTCCCCAGCCGACGAAGCCCGCCCCGATAAAGGCGATGGTGGCGATCCAGATCGTCACCACGAGATATTTGTTGTGTTTCTGCATCCATGCGATCATGCCGTCTCTGCCTTATGTTAGAATTGATCCCAATATTCTAGTCAAGTTGTGATTAATCGCGGATTACCTCCTGCGAACAGCTTCGGCAGTCAAGGAGTGGCCATGACCAACCGGGAACTCATGGAGCGGGATCTGCGCCATCTCTGGCACCCCTGTACCCAGATGAAGGACCACGAACAGCTTCCTCTCGTCCCCATCCGCCGGGCCGAGGGGGTCTGGCTCTACGACTTCGAGGGGCGGCGTTATCTCGACGCCGTCAGCAGCTGGTGGGTCAACCTCTTCGGCCACGGCAACCCCCGCATCGCCGACGCCATCGCCCGACAGGCCCGGGAACTGGAACATGTGCTCCTGGCGGGCTTCAGCCACCTTCCCGCCATCGAGCTGGCCGAAAAGCTGGTCGCCCTCACCCCCGAGGGACTGGAGAAAGTCTTCTACGCCGACAACGGCTCCAGCGCCATCGAAGTGGCCCTCAAAATGAGCTACCATTCCCACCGAAACCGGGGTGAAGAGCGCTCCCTCTTCCTCTCCCTGAGCAACAGCTATCACGGGGAAACCCTCGGAGCCCTGAGCGTCGGGGATGTCGCCCTCTACAAAGAGACCTACGAACCCCTGCTCATCCGCAACGTCCAAACCCCCGTCCCCCGGGACGAGAGCCCCGAAGCGACGCGGGAGGCTCTGGAAGCCCTGGAGGCGCTGCTGGACGCGCGGGGCGGGGAGATCGCCGCGATGATCGTCGAACCCCTGGTCCAGGGGGCGGGCGGCATGCACATCTACGCTCCCGACTACCTGCGGGGAGTCCGGGAGATGACGGCGGCCCACGGGATTCACCTCATCGCCGACGAGATCATGACGGGCTTCGGACGCACCGGCACGATGTTCGCCTGCGAACAGGCGGGAATCGCTCCCGACTTCATGGCCCTCTCCAAGGGGCTGACCGGCGGCTTCCTCCCCCTCTCCGCGGTCCTGACCACCGACGACATCTACGGTGATTTCTACTGCGACTACCGGGAATACAAAGCCTTCCTCCACTCCCACAGCTATACCGGGAATCCCCTCGCCTGCGCCGCCGCCCTGGCGACCCTGGAACTCTTTGAGAAGGAACCGGTCCTGGAAGAGAATCGGATCAAGGCGGCCCGCATCGCCCGGAATCTGGAACGCTTCCTGGAGTTGGAGAACGTGGAAACCGTACGGCAACGGGGAATGATCGCCGCGGTGGAGATGCGGGGCTACGCCCCCGAGGAGCGGAAGGGGCTCTCCGTCTACCGCTACGGTCTCGAGCACGAGGTGCTGCTCCGTCCCCTGGGCAATGTCATCTACTTCATGCCTCCCTATGTCATCACCGGGGAGCAGATCGATCGGATGATGGAGGTCGCCTATGAGGGAATATCAAGAATTAAGAATTAAGAATTAAGAATTAAGAATTAAGAATTTTACGCCGCTTGACAAGCCGGTGTCAAGCGGTGAGTTCTATTTCTTTTTGGGAAGGGGGATGGAAACTTTGGGGAGGCTGACCTTTTTGAAGACCCCCAGAAGCCCCCGGGAGTTTTTGAGCCGCTCGTAGTGGCGCCGGGCCCGCTCGACCCCCATCTCCGCCGCCTCTTCGTAGAGCAGGAGCGCCATCTGACGATCCTTGCCGATGCCGACCCCGTGTTCGTAAAACTGTCCCAGGTCGCAGATCGCTTCGGCGAAATTCTGGTCCGCCAGGGTGTTGATCTGGGTGAAGGCTTCGGCGTGGTCCTGACGCAGAATCTCTCCCCGGAAAAGCTCCCGGGCCAGAAGGAACTGGGCGAATTTCGACTCCGTCGCCGCCGCCAGAAGCAGCACCATCGCCGCCTCGGCCCGTTTTCCCTTCTCTTTGTAGCGCATGAACTGCTTGAGAAACTCTTCGATCTCCTCCTCGGTATATCCTTCGGTGGCGATCTTTTTTTGCATCCGTACCACCGATTCGGGAATCGGCGCCTCCCGCTCCACCGGGGGGAACTGATGCATCATGTTGCGAAACTTCTGACTGATGTAGGAGATGGGAGGATGACGGGATTCGGACTCCGTGGCCGTCCGCTCCCCGCCGCCTTTCCGGGGAGCGTCCTCCATCGGTGTCGCGACGGCTTCGCCCTCCGCCCCATGCCGCTGCGCTTTTCTCTCCCGTTCTTCTTCCCGAACCTCTTCGCCAAAATCGGCCGGAAATTCTTCCGCGCGTTCCGCAGGCCCTGAGGAGGGAGAGGCGGCAGAATCTTCGGACGAAACGTAGAGGTGGGAAGATCGTCGGATCCCGTCGTCGGGGATCGCTACGGAACCTCCCGCCTCTTCCACCTCCAATGGCTCCTCACTCGTTTCCGGCGACTCGTGAGTGGCGACATCCCCTTCCGGGCGCCCCTCCTCCACCGCTTCGCTCTCGATCGTTCCCCGCTTCGAAGGCTTCCGAGGTTCCGCGAACTCGGGTGCGGGGCGGTATGCTTCCGCTTCGGGCGTCCTATGCTTTTTGGAAAGGCGAAGAATTTCGTCGAGGTCCAGGACCCGCTCCTCTTCGTCCTCCTCCCGTTCCGGAGTCGTTCCCAGGTCGAAAAGCCCCAGATCCGCCGGAGCGTTCCGGGAGACGTCCTTCTCCGGAGGCGTTTTTCTTTCGCGTTCCGCGAAAAAATCATCTTCCAGCGTTCGTGCATAGTGTTTCATTTCGTAGAGCGCCTGCCGGTAATTGCGGCTCTCCAGCAGATCGATGATCTCGTTGAGTTTCTCGTCCAGACTGATGGACTGAAGTTTTTCGCATTGCAGATCGATCGTACGAAAATCCCCCAGCTCTATCGCCAGGCGGATGATCTCGAATCGCGTCGTAATTTCTTCCATAGAACCCCCGTTCCCTTTGACCCAATCGTTTGGGAAATCATATCATAGAATACTCAGATTTATGTTAAAAAATATAGGGGTGCGATAGGTAGTTTTTGGTATTATGTCAGCCATGATTGTCCCGGTGTCCGTTTTGCGGCATCGGGCTGCGAAGCGGACAAGATCGGATACTCCGGAGGAGTGCCGCCCTCCGGTAGAAGAGTACGACTCCCGGATCATCACCGACGAATCGCCGCCTCGGCTTCTCAGGAAGGAACGACCGTGTCTTCGAAAACCATCAAACCCGCAGTCCCGCCCCATATTCCGGTCCTGCTTCCCCAGGTACTCCAAAGTTTCGGGGAGCTTGACGAGGGTACCCTCATCGACTGCACGCTGGGATATGCCGGCCACAGTTCCGCCCTGCTGGAAGCCCACCCCGGACTGCGACTCATAGGGATCGACCGGGATCCGGAGGCCCTTGAATTTTCCTCCCGGCGTCTGGCTCCCTACGGAGAACGGGTCCGGCTCCTGCGGGGCTCCTTTTCCCGCCTGCTTCCCGAACTTCTCGAACGGGAACCTGTCGTCGGGATCCTTGCCGACTTCGGCGTCTCTTCCCTCCAGCTCGATCGGGCCGACCGGGGCTTCGGCTTCTCCAGCGAACGGCTCGACATGCGGATGGATCCGGAGGCTCCCCTGAGCGCCCGGGAGGTGGTCAACCGCTATCCGGTGGAGAAACTGGAATACCTCTTTCGGGAATACGGGGAGATCCGTCCCGCCCGTCGCCTGGCGGAAGCGATCGTCTCCGTCCGGCCCATCGAAAGTGCCCGGGAGCTGAGCGCTCTGGCGGAGAAAATCCTCCCCCGGGGCAAAAAAATCCACCCCGCCACCCTGATGTTCCAGGCGATCCGCATCGAGGTCAACGACGAGCTGGGAGAGATCGAACGGCTCCTCGACACCCTGGAGGCCGTCCCTCCCGCCGGAGCGGTGGTCACCCTCATCACCTTCCATTCCCTGGAGGACCGTCTGGTCAAAAACCGCTTCCGCCGCTGGAGCCGCTCCTGCATCTGCCCGCCCGAAGCGCCCCGGTGCCAATGCGGAGGCGACCACGCTCTGGGGAGAGTTCTGACACGCAAACCCCTGAGCGCCTCTCCCGAAGAGATCGCCGCCAACTCCCGCAGCCGCAGCGCCAAACTCCGGAGCTTCCGCTTCCGGGAATCCCTGGAGCGACCATGAAAACCCGTCCTCCCCGGGGCATCACCGGCGGCACCATCGCCATCGCCCTCATCGCCATGACCATCGTGGTGATGCTGGCGATCCTCAAGGTCTATCTGAGCAACCGCATCTACCACGAAAGCCGGGTCATCAACCATCTCGCATCGGAAGTGGCCGCGCTCAAAGAGGAGCGCAGCATTCTCCACACCCATGTCGAACGGCTCAAGTACCGGGTGGAGATCGCCGACACCCTCTTCGAGCTGAACGATACGCTGCCCGCCCCGGAGACGGAGGAGAGATGATCCGACGTCTCCTCGCGTTCTCCATCGACCGCCCCGCCCTCAATCACATCCTCTTTCTCCTGGTGATGCTGATGGCGATCTTCGCCTATCAGAAAATCCCCAAGGAGATCTTTCCCCCCGCCCACCTGGACAAGATCTCCATCACCGGAGGTTATCCCGGGGCCAGCGCCGACATCCTCGACAAAATGGCGGTCAAAAATATCGAAGACGACCTGCGCAGCGTCGAAAACATCAGCGACATCGAAACGGTGATCCAGAACGGCTCTTTCTCCATCACCGCCGACATCAAACCGGGCGCCGACAAACAGCTGGTCCTCAGCGACGTCAAAGATGTCATCAGTTCCGTCAAACGGGATCTTCCCGCCGACATGAACGAACCCGTCGCCCGGATCGTCGTCCACAAATTCCCCCTGCTGCTCATCGCCATCTCGGGAGACGTGCCGAGGGCCCGTCTTTTGGAAGCCGCCGACAAGCTCAAAAGCCGTCTTTCCCGGTACAAAACCCTCAACGGCATCGATATTCGCGGCGATGCCGATCCGGAACTGAGGATCCGCATCGACGAAAAGAAGCTCGAAGCCTACGGCATCCCCAAAAACCTCTTCTACCAGGCGGTCTCCGGCCTCAGTTCCATCTATCCCGCCGGAACCTTCAAACACGACGAGCTGCGCATCTATCTCTCCACCGTCAACGGGGAAAAAGAGGTCCGTCGTCTCGCCGATACCCTTCTGGCGATCGGAGATCGACGGGTCCGCCTGGGAGATGTGGCCCGGGTGGAATTCCGGCTCGGCACTCCCCGGGAGATCTCCCATTTCAACGGACAGCAGAACATCTCCCTCAACCTCACCAAGACCGAAGCGGGCAACGCCATCGCCCTGAGCCGCCAGATCCGCCAGGAACTCCGGGACTTCGCCAAAGCCTGGCCCCGGCTCCACTTCCAGGTCTATACCGATACCTCCGTCTGGATCAAAAACCGGATCAACCTGGTCAGCTCCAACATCTTCTTCGGTCTCATCCTGGTCTTCATCGCCCTCTTCCTCAGCGTCAACTGGAAGATCGCCACCGTGGTCGCCATGGGGATTCCCACCAGCTTTTTCATCGCCCTCATCGGGGCGGAGATGCTGGGCTACAGCATGAACATGCTCACCATGCTTGGCGCCCTCATCGCCCTGGGGATGCTGGTGGACGAGGCGATCGTCGTGGCGGAAAACATCTACCGCCACCTGGAGATGGGCAA
>CAZGGT010000029.1:0-14894 GCA_964525335.1 uncultured Nitratifractor sp.
ACCTTGGTCAGCAGGGCCACCATGTCCATGGCGCTGAGGGACTTCCGGCTGGGATCGGCCACCAGCTCCGGCACCTCCTCGGCGATGAAGCCCACCTTCTGATCTCCCGGATGGGCCTTGTAGGCGTAGGTCACCGGGCGCAGCTTCTCGAACACCTCCAGCGCTTTGGCCCCGTCCAAAGGCCGGATATCGGTCTTCAGGCTCCGGCTCGACGCATCATGCCAGACTCCGTCACACCAGGCCCCGTTGGCCAAGCGCAGTACCACCGTCGTCGGATCGTCGGGAGTGGCGTCATAGAGCCGCAGTTCCTTGGTCCCTCCGTTGCCGTACTTGGCGATAGCGAAGCCCTGGTCGGGCTCCCAGGTCCGGAAAGTCCAGCCAAACCCCTCCCTCGCGTTGGTCATCAGGAAGCCCACATCGGACTTTTTGTTGGTATCGGTATTGTAAACGGAAATATCCATCATCTTCAGCGCCTGCTTCTCCGTCGCCCCATGAAAGGCGGCACTGACGGCTCCGGTGGTATTGAGATCGCCGTGGATCTTGACCAGCCTGGTATCGAACTCTCCGTAGATCAGGGGGGTATTGGTATTGTCGTTCGCGATGTAGAGGGTGTTGGAGCGGGTGGCATGGTAGCCAGCCTTGTAGCCGAGGAAGAGGGAGTTGTTGATGTTCGCTGCATGATACCCTGCATCACCCCCGATAAACGTATTATGATCGCCCGTCCTGTTGAAATAACCGCTGTGCTCTCCCAGGAAAGTGTTGAAAGATCCATGAGTGTTGGCATCGCCGCTGCCCCATCCCACGAAAGTGTTGTAAAATCCATCGGAGTTGAACTCACCACTCCTGCTTCCCACAAAGGTGTTGCCACCCCCCCTGGTGTTGAGACAGCCGCTTTCCTCTCCCACAAAGGTGTTCTCATCCCCCGTGGTGTTGGATTGGCCGCTCCACGCTCCCACGAAAGTGTTCAAAATTCCCGTGGTGTTGGATTGGCCGCTCCACGCTCCCACGAAAATGTTGCGAAATCCCCTCGTGTTCTCATGGCCGCTCTCATATCCTATAAATGTGTTCTCGCCACTTTGATTATGGTATCCGCTGTCCTCCCCTACGAACGTATTGTAGGAACCATGGACATTGCCATAGCCGCTCGATGTCCCGATGAAGACACTCTTATTGCCGTCCTCGTTTTTATTCCCCGCCCATCTGCCTATGAAGGTATTGGAGGTTCCTCCGCTCAAATTAATTCCGGCTTCATTGCCGTAAAAGACGTTATAGGACCCGTCTCCTTCGCTTCCCCCGTACAGGCAAAGGGTCCCCGCCAGCACCAGGATCAACCTCCTTCCTCTTTCCCTTCGCATCTTTTCCTCCTTTATCTTACTTGTTGAATATAAATTATTATTAAACTTTTATACTTAAATATTTATTAAAGACCTCCAATGCGGGGATTGGTCCCGATCCTGCAAGAGACTTTTATACTTATGTATATTCAATGCTTAAATTATTTTGAAGGAATGGAGAAGCCGAAGGAAAAAGCAAAAGGAGCAAATGCGAAACCCCGGAACGGGGGAGCGAAGCGGCCTACTTCCCGGAGGAGTTCAGGAGCCGCTCCAGGGCCGAAACCTTGGCCTCCAGCTCCCGGAGTTTGTGATTCTCTTTTTTGAGAGCACCGATCTCCGCCCGGACTTCCCGGATCTCCCGATCCTTCTCCTGCACCACCTTGGTCAGCAGGGCCACCATGTCCATGGCGCTGAGGGACTTGCGTCCGTTGTTGGCCACCAGATCGGGAACATCTTCGGCGATGAAGCCGATCCGCTGCTCCCGGGGATTGGCCTTGTAGGCGTATTTCATCGGCTGCAGGCGTTCGAATGCCTCCAGGGCTTCCCGGCCGCTCAAAGGCTCGATATCCTGTTTCAGGCTCCGGCTCGACGCATCGTTCCATGTCCCGTCACAGCTCGCCCCGTTGGCCAGGGCCAACACCACCGTCGTCGGATCGTCGGGAGTGGCATCATAAAGCCGCAGCTCCTTGGTCCCTCCGTTGCCATATTTGGCGATGGCAAACCCCTGGTCGGGCTCCCAGGTCCGGAAGGTCCAGCCAAACCCCTCCCGCGCGTTGGTCATCAGGAAGCCCACATCGGACTTTTTGTCGGTATCGGTATTGTAGACGGAAATATCCATCATCTTCAGCGCCTGCTTCTCCGTCGCCCCGTGGAAAGCGGCGCTGACGGGACCGGTGGTATTGAGATCGCCGTTGATCTTGACCAGCTTGGTATCGAACTCTCCGTAGATCAGGGGATCGATGGTAGAGCTGTTGGCGATGTAAAGGGTGTTGGAACGGGTGGCATGGTAGCCAGCCTCGTAGCCGAGGAAGACGGAATTGTTGATGTCGGTCGCTGCTTGATACCCTGCAGACTTACCGATAAACGTATTATAGTTGCCCGTGGTGTTCCTATGTCCGCTGTTCAATCCCAGGAAGGTATTGGCAAATCCCGTCGTGTTGAAACAGCCGCTGTCCAATCCCAGGAAGGTATTGGCAAATCCCGTCGTGTTGAAAACGCCGCTCCCCTTTCCCACGAAGGTGTTGTAACGTCCACTGGTATTCTTATAGCCGCTGTATATTCCAAGGAAGGTGTTGTAACGTCCACTGGTATTCTTATAGCCACTCTTCGTTCCAACGAAGGTGTTGGAATTTCCCGTGGTGTTGGAATAGCCGCTGCCCATTCCAAGGAAGGTGTTGACAAATCCCGTCGTGTTGGAAACACCGCTCCAGCTTCCGACAAAGGTATTGTTGTCTCCATGCCACGAATCACCGCTGGTGCCGTCGTTGCTGTATCCCGCCCTGAAGCCGACGAAGGTGTTGTTGCTGTCCTCCTTGTTGTGGTAGCCCGCCTGGTAGCCGAGGAAGACGTTGGCCTCCGCCGTCGTCAGGTCGTGCCCGCTGTCCCGGCCCAGGGCCGTATTGTAGCTCCCCGTGGTATTGGCGTAGCCGCTGCTGCGTCCGACGAAGGTATTGGAGTCTCCGGAAGTGTTTTCATGACCGCTGCTGCGCCCCACGAAGGTGTTGGAGCTTCCGTCGTCGGTCACTCTCCCCGCAGCCAGGCCGAAGAAGGCGTTGGCATCTCCCGTATCGAGGCTGCCTCCCGCATTGTTGCCGTAGTAGACGTTGCTATGAGTGTCGCCCTCGCTGCCTCCCCACAGCGCCGCGCCCCCGGCCATCCAGAAGGCCGCCAGGGCCAGATGCATGATCCTTTCTCTTTTCATCTTCTCCTCCTTTTCTCGGGATCGAAGGGGAATTGATCTCCTCCTTTTATTATTATGTATCTTTGATACTTAAATTATTTTGAAGAAATGAGGGGCCGAAGGAAAAAGCAAAGGGAGCAAATGCGAAACCCCCGGAGCGGGGGAGCGGAGCGACCTACCGCCCGGAGGAGTGCAGCAGCTTCTCCAAGGCCGAGACTTTCGCCTCCAGCTCCCGGAATTTGCGGTTCTCCTCTCCTCCATTGATCTTCTTTTCGGGTTCTCAGGACCTTCAGTTCCCCACAACAGCCCACTGAAGCCTTTTTCCCTGTCCCAAGACCATTTCAAAGACACCATAAACAAACAAGCCGCTTCCTGTAGGCGTTCAGGAAGTGGTTGTAGATCTTCTTGAGGTTGTAGCCACAGGCCGCCAGGATCGTGTTGAGCTGGTTGCCGGCCGTAAGTTCCTGCCCATACGGTGATGTTGTTTGACATGGGAGAAGACGGGTTCGATGGAAGTGACCAGGAGATGTTCCGGATCGATGAGATCCCGCAGCAGACGATGATGGTCGAAGAGGTTTACCTCCGCCCTCGATTCTTGGACCATGACCACCTCCCACACTGCAGGATTCTGACAAGGGAATAGACTTATCTTGTAGATTTATTATTACGCCACCAACAAACTATCTTCATATTCACTGATATGCTTCAGTGATTCAGCTCGAAAGAATCCTTTCACTTTTTCAGGGTTGTTTTGTAGAGAGTTCATGTAGTCAAGCGTGTTGGCTTCGAGTTCTTCCTTGTTGGTGGAGATTTTGTCACGATGGGCGCTTTGTTTGTAATCCTGGTTGAGATACTCGTCAGGATTGAGATCCGGTGAGTAGGCCGGTAGGTAGAAGAGCGCAATCTTTTCCTGATGCTCTTCGACCCACTCCCTGACCTTTTTGGCATGGTGGACACGGAGATTGTCCAGGATCATGTAGAGCTTCTTGGAAGAAGACTCGATAGCCTTTTCGAGGAATTGGATGAAGCGGTCGGTATTGATGGGTTCATCGTAAAGGGCGAAGTGGGTTTTACCGGTAGGGGTAATAGCACTGATCATATTGATACGGAACTTTTTGGCCGGATGTTCCAGAACAGGCTTCTTGCCGATGGGTGCATAGCCGGTCAGATTGTTGGGCAGGGACACACAGCTGGTCTCATCGGCCCACCAGATCTCGGCTCCTTCTTTCCTGGCCTGTTGACGGATCCGGGGGTACTCCTCTTTCATCCAGGCTTTGGCCTGGGCATCTTTTCGCTCATAGGCCCGGCGGATGGGTTTCTTGGAGGTAAACTGCCAGCGTTGGAGATAGAGCCCAACGGTAGAAAGTGGCATCGTGATCCCGAAAGTCCATTCGATCAGGACCTGAACACTCTCCCGGGTCCACAAAGCGAAAGGAAATTTGAGCTGTCGGGGGGTCTTGTCGATCAGCAGGCGGATGATCTGGCGCTCCTGTTCCTCGCTCAGGACTTTGCCACTTCCTTTGGGACGTCCATCCTTCTTCACCTTCAAGGAAGACTCTCCCTCCTTCTGGTAACGCTGCCACCATCGCGAAGTGGTCTGGGGCGCCAGCCCCAGCATCCGGGCAATCTCGATATTCTTCTTCCCTTTTTTCCGAAGGGAAATTACCCGTCTTCTCAGGTACTCCAACGTTTTTCTATCGGTCTTTCTCGCATCGAACTCTTTGGCTTCCATAGGAAAGAATCTATCACAAAACACCTGAGAAGCTCATGAATTTAGTTTGATGGTGGAGTAATAACTCGAAAGCGCCAAAGTCAGGGGCCGGCACACCGACATCTACATCCGCTACCTGGGAGCCTGCAGCGGCTGCGCCAGCGCCAGCACCGGCACCCTCTTCGCCATCGAGGGGATCCTCAAGCAGAAACTCGACCCCGATATCCGGGTCCTGCCCCTCTGAGTTCGGGACGCAACGCCCTCTCCGGCCGAGAGCTTCCCTCCCGGGGTTTCCCCTTCGTTCCTTTTTCTCACGACGCCTTTCTTCCCCGGATCCTGCGATACATGTCGCCTCGGACCCACCTGGATCTGCGATGCAGGGATCTCCCGCCGAAACCGAAGGGAGGATCGCCTATGCTCCGATGAGGGATACGGAGGGGGCGGGATCCGGGTATCCTCCGGCTCACACGGAGGCGGCGTGCTCCGCTCCCAGGGTTTTGAGAAACTCCAGCAAGCCCCGGATGATCGCTTCCGGCGAGGGAGGGCAGCCGGGGATGTGATAGGCGACGGGCAGATGTTCGCCGGCGGGGCCTCGGATGGCGAAGCTCTTTTCGATGGGCGAGGCCAGCAGGGGGCAGTCGCCCAGGGTGATGCACCACTTGGGAGCGGGAATCTGCTCCCAGGCGTCCAGGACGTGGGGAAGCATGTTGAAGGTCAGCACGCCGCTGAGGAGCATCACGTCGGCGTGGCGGGGCGAGGCGACGAAGCGGATCCCCAGGCGCTCCAGATCGTAGAAGGGATTGGAGAGGGCGTTGCACTCCGCTTCACAGGCGTTGCAGCTGCCGCTGTCGACCATCCGGATCGCCAGGGAACCGGCGAAGTGCCGGTGCACGGCGTCCCGGAGCTCCCGGCGAAGGGCGGCGAGCTCCCGATCGAACTCCGGGTGCTCCGTGCGCACCCCCTCCCGGATCCGTTTTTCCCAGAATCTCAGCATCGGTTCTCCTTCTCGTCCCTCGTCACAGATCGTTCCCCGCGTAGCTCAGGTCGCAGCTTTTGTTGATCAGGGGAAAGTCGGCGATGATGTTCCCCGGCATCATCCGGTGGAGCGCCTGCCAGTTGACGAAACTGGGATCGCGGAGGAAAAAGCGGGTGATCCTCCCCGCCTCGAAACGGGCGGTCATGAAGAGCTCTCCCAGCGAGCTTTCGACGAAGGCGCTGTACTCGCCGTCCGCGGGTTCCCGGGGCACGGCGCCCGCCGGCGCCGCCTCTTCGAGAAAGCGGCGCATGAGCCGGAGGCTGATCTCCAACTCCCGGAGACGGACGCGGAAACGCGCCCCCACGTCCCCGGAATCTTCGCAAATCGTTTCGAAGCCCCGCTCCCGGTACCAGGGGGTCTCCCGCCGATCCAGCGAGACCCCCGAGGCCCGGGCCACGACCCCCACGACGTCGAAACGCCGGGCCTCGGAGTGGGAGAGGGTCCCGGTGGTATCGAAGCGGTCCCAGAGGGAGGGAATGTCGACGATCCAGTCGGCGAAGCGCTTCCGCTCCTCCTCCATCCGATCGATCCAGGCGCGAAGCGTTTCGGGATCGAAGGGATCCAGCTCCCGGCTCACCGCGTCGAATCCGAAACGGTGGCCCGTCAGCCGCGCCATGAGCCGGCGGGCCTCCTCGGCCGCCGCGGAGCCCCAGGCCAGCGCGGCGGCGAAGCCGGCGTCGTTGGCGATGAAGCCCAGATCGGTCCAGTGGTGGATGATCCGCTCCAGCTCCAGGAGCAGCGCATCCCGCGCCCGGACCTCGTCGGGCGTCGCTTCGCCGCAGGCTTCCATCCGGATCTCCCGCCAGGCGATCTGGGCCGCCACGCTCTCGTTGCCGCTGATGCGGGCGACGATCGGGGCCGCCTCCGCCGGTTCCTTCCCCTCCAGCATCTTTTCGATGCCCCGGTATTTGTAGAAATGGCGCACCTCCAGATGGAGAATCCCCTCCCCCGCCTGGGAGAAATGGAAGTGGCCCGGCTCGATGATCCCGGCGTGGATCGGTCCCACCGCCACTTCGAAGACTCCATCCCCTCCGATCGCTTCGTAGCGATAGGGACGGTAGGGCTCCGGCGCGAGTTCCTCCGCCCGAAAGGCCCGGCGCATCGGGTGGATTCCCCGGGGGAAGCGCTCGTGATGGACCAGGGGGCGCCGGTCGAAGGCCCCCTCGATGCGCAGACCGAAATCATCGGCCATCTTCCGCTCGAACCAGACCGCCGCCGGATGCCGGGCGGCGAGGGAGGCGACGGCGGGATCCTCCCGATCGCAGCGCTCCCGGAGCGTCTCCCCCTCGAAGCGGGTCACCACCTCCAGCCCCTCGGCGTCTTCGATGGCGTAGCGTGCGATGAGTCGGTTCATACGATCCTCCTGAGAAACTCCATGGCCGTCGGCGTGATCAGGAGCAGCAGCCCCGCGGCGAAGAGAGCCAGGGCCGCCAATTCGGCGGCGTAGACGGGCCGTTCTTCCGCCTCCCCTTCATAGCGCATGCTCTGGTAGATCGCCACGAAGCGGTAGAAGATCACCGAGAGCAGGATCAAGAGCAGCAGCGTCGCGCCGATCATCGCCAGAAGGTGGTGGCTCGACTCCGCCGCATCCACCATCGCCCCGAAGCCGTAGAGCTCCGAGAAAAACATGGGACTCGGGGGCAGGGAGACGATGGCCAAAAGAAAGAGCCCCACCAGGAAGACGAAGAGCCGCCCCCGGAATCCCCGATATCCCCGCAGGGCCCCGGCGATATGGTAGCGTCCCCGGGACTCCAGCACCCCCGTGGAGAGGAAGAGCGCCGGCTTGAGAAAGGCGTGGGCCCCGAAATGGAGCAGGGCCGCGAAGGTCCCGCCTCCGACCCAGAAAAGGGCGATGAGGGCCATGTGCTCGATCCCCGAGAGGGAGAAGAGGCGCATGAAATCCTTGGCCCGGTAGATCAGGAAGGCGACCACGAAGATGGTGAGCAGGGTGTAGACGAAGACGAAGCCCACCAGATGGGGTTCGTTGACGGCCCGGGCCACGGTGGAGAAGCGGAAGAAGCCCAGGATCACCGCGCTCTCCAGGATCCCGCTGAAGAGGGCCGCCACCGGATAGTAGGAGGCCCGTTCGATGTTGGCCAGCCAGAGGTTCATGGGGAAAAAGCCCATCTTGACGAACATCCCCATGGTCGCCAGGGCGAAGCCCATCTCGAAGAGGAAGGGCGAAGGGATGGCGTGGGCCTGAGCGAGGAGCGCGTCGAAGAGCATCGCCTTCTCTCCCAGCACCGGCTTCGCCGACGCGTAGATGAGGATGATCCCGAAGAGCACCAGGGAGATGGCGATGGCCCCGACGATCATGTAGTTCCACGCCTCCCGATGGGCCGCGGCGCTGTGGTGGGTCTTGATCATGTAGACGGTGGAGAGGGTCGCCATCTCCAGGCCGATCCAGTAGATTCCCATGTGGTTGGCCAGGATCGAAACGATGAGTCCGATCCAGAAGAGGGCGAAGAAGCGGTAGAACCGGCGATAGGCCGCTTCGCCGATCTCCACGTGCCTGCCCAGGGTCAGCAGGGCCAGGGTCACGCCGATCCCCACCACCGAGGCGACCAGCAGCACGTAGCTGTCGAGATCGTCGGCGACCAGATAGTCCCCCCAGAGCCTCCAGGGTTTGGGATGGAAGAAGAGCATCGCCACGGGGATCAGGATCGCCACGGAACTCAGAGGGAGGAAGCGGCGGGCCCGGGGCGTGTGGAGAAAGCTGGCGACAAACATCGCCAGGGCGGGCAGGCTCAGCAGGGCGATCATCATCGGCGCACCTCCTCGCGCCGCAGCAGCAGGTTGATCACCACGATGGCCATGAGCAGGTCGAAGAAGATCCCCAGTTCCACCAGCATGGGCATGCCGCCCGTCGCCGTGGTCCCCAGGAGGAAGAGGGCGTTTTCCATCGCCAGAAAACCGACGATTTTCGGCGCGATGTTGCGGTGCTCCATCATCAGAAGAAGGGCCAGGAAGAGCGACGAGATGCTGATGGCGACATCGTTGGCGTTTCCGGAGACCATGTGGCTGATGGGCTCGGCAAGGTAGAAGGTGAAGACCAGGATCGCCGGGACCAGCATGATGGCGTACTGGATACGGATGTTGGGGACGATCCGGCGTTCTAGAGCGAAGCGCTGGCTGAGGCGCTTGAGAATCCAGGGGATCGCCCCGGCCTTGAGCAGGAGGGTGATGACGCCGCTGGCGACCATCGCCCCGTCGTGCTGGCTCCGGCCGAGAAGGAGGGCCAGGAGCCCGAGGCTCAGGGAGTTGAGGCTGTACCACATCAGCAGCCGGTAGAGCCGCGTCGTGAAGAGCGCGGTGATGAGCGTCGCGAGAAAGATTCCGATCAGAAGGTCGACCATGTCAGGCTCCCAGCACGTAGAAAGTGATCAGTGAAAGAAAGGCAAAGACGATGGCGATGCCCAGCAGATTGGGGACCTTGAAGAGGCGCAGTTTGGCGGTATGGACCTCCACCAGCGCCACGACCAGGGCCACGAGAAAGAGTTTGCCCACGAAGAGCGCCAACGCCAACGGCCATGCCAGGTCGGCGCCGAAGGGGAGGAAGAGCGAAGCGAAGAGCGAGGCGAAGATGACGAATTTGACCGCCGCGGCGGTCTCGACCAGCGCCAGGGGAACCCCGCCGAGCTCCAGGATCATCGCTTCGTGGACCATCGTCAGCTCCAGATGGGTCTCGGGGTTGTCCACGGGGATCCGCCCGTTCTCTGCCAGCAGCAGCAGGAAAAAGCTGATCCCGGCGAAAAGAAAGCTGGCCATGTGGTTTGTAGGAAAGCTGCGGGCCAGATTGGCTCCCGCCTGGCCCACGCCCAGGTCGCCCGCCATCATCGAGACGGCGAAGATCGTCAGGACCATCGCCGGCTCCGCCAGGGCGGCGATGAAGGCTTCCCGGCTCGCGCCGATCCCCCCGAAACTGCTGGCGCCGTCGAGTCCCAGCAGCATCAGGAAAAAGGTCGAAAGGGCCATCAGCCCCGTCAGGGTGAAGGCGTCGACGAAACTGACGTACCAGGCCCCCCGGGCCGCCGGCGGCAGGAAGAAGAGGACGATCAGCAGCGGCGCGAGGACCAGAAAGGGACCGATCCGGGTGACGACGCTGGCCTCTTCGCTCAGCACCGTCTCCTTGCGGAGCAGTTTGGCGGCGTCCCGGTATCCCTGGAGGGGCGAGAGGGGCCGCTTGAAGAGCAACCACATTTTCAACGCCTTGATCGTCCCCAGAAGCAGGGGGGCGATCAGCAGCAGCAGGAGGATCGTCAGCAGATAGAGACTCATCGTTTCTCTCCGATGATCAGGACGTTGACCGAAATGAGCATCACCACCGACTCCAGAGCGAAGGTGGCCCAGCTGAACTGATGGGCGAAGATCCGGTAGGAGAAGAGGACCAGCAGCATCAGGTTGAAGATCATGGCGGCGTAGCGGGTCTGCTCGAAATGGGCGAGGCGGTAGACCCAGTAGCTGATGAAATTGGCCAGGCGGCCCGCTCCCGCGTAGAGGCTCTTCTCGAAGAGGGGCGTCACGTGCACCGCATAATGACTCCGCACCTCATGGCCGGCGAGGCTCTCCTTCTCCCAATGCTCTTCGGGACGGTAGAGCCAGTCGAAAAAGCGGCGGATCGGTCCGGCGAAGCCGGTGGCGGAATACTGGGTGCGGGCCGAGGTACGGTAGCCGCAGGCCCAGGTACGGTGGATCCGCTCCCGCACTCCCAGGGCCCGTACGCCGGCCCAGAGCGCGCCGGTCACCGCCAGGAGCGCTCCCGTCAGGAGCAGCGGCGAGACCACGCCGCCGTGGACCGCCACCGAGTGCATCTGCCAGATCCCGTCGGGGAAGATGCGTCCGGCGATGTTCTCCCGTCCCAGCGACGCCAGGGTCTCCCCGAAGCGGGCGATGAACCAGGGGGCGAAGAGCATCAGCCCCAGCACCACCCCGGCCATGCCCAGCATCCCGCCGCGCATCATGCCGTTGACCTCCCGGGCGTGCCGGGCGTTGGCGCTGCGGTGCAATCCCAGGAAGGTGATGCCGAAGGCTTTGACGAAGCAGGCGATGGCCAGTCCGCCGGTCAGCGCCAGGGCGAAGATGGCGAAGGGGATCGCCAGCTTGAGGGACATGTTGCCGATGTGGCTGGAGCCCAGCAGCGCCTGGAAGGTCATCCATTCGCTCAGGAATCCGTTGGTCGGCGGCAGGGCGGAGATGGAGACCGAGGCCAGCAGAAAGGTCAGGGCCGTCACGGGCATCGTTTTGATGAGCCCGCCGTAGGCTTCGATGTTTTTGGTCCGGGTCTCGTAGAGCACGCTGCCCGCCCCCATGAAGAGAAGGGATTTGAAGCTCATGTGGTTGAAGGTGTGGAAGAGCGCGGCGGTGAAGGCGAAGGCGCTGAGCACCGGCAGCTTCAGGGCGTCGAAGATCATTCCCATACCAAAGCCGATGAGGATGATGCCGATGTTTTCGATGGAGTGGTTGGCCAGGAGCGCCTTGATGTCGTGTTCGCTCAGGGCGTAGAGCACCCCCACCAGCGCGCTGAGGGCCCCGATCACCAGGATCAGCACCCCCCACTCCAGGGGCCAGGGGTAGAGCACCGTCAGAAGAAAGCGGAAGAGCCCGTAGATGGCGACCTTGAGCATGACGCCGCTCATGAGGGCCGACACGGGACTGGGCGCCGCGGGATGGGCGTAGGGAAGCCAGACATGCAGGGGAACCGCTCCGGCCTTGGAAAGGAATCCCAGCAGCAGCAAGAAAAACAGCAGCGTCGGGTAGGCGAACGCGTGGGCGATCCCCCGCATCGTTTCGAAGCCCGCCTCCAGGTCTCCCCGGGTGACGATGAGGAAAAAGAGAAGGAGAAAGACGAAGCCGAAGTGGGTCATGAAAAAGTAGAAACGGGCCGCGGGGAGGATCGTTTCGGGCTCCTTCTCCGCCTCGGTGAGGATCAGCTGCCAGCTGGTGAGGCTCATCAGCTCCCAGAAGAGCAGGAAGGAGAGGGCGCTGCCGGCCCCCACCACCCCCAGCATCGAGAGGACGAAGGCGACGTAGTGGATCCGGTAGTGCCAGGGTCGGGAGAGGTGCCCGCAATATCCCCGGCTGTAGAAGAGGTTGGGCACGGTCCCCAGGGCGATCAGCCCCATAAAAAGAAGCGACAGGGCGTCGAATTGGAAAAAATGGCTCATCTTGACGATTCTCCGAACACGAGTCTTTCACGTTCGGCGGCGGATGCCGTCGGACCTGGCGGGCTGGCAAGGTCCCTCTCGAAGGGATCCTGGAAGTCCTGAAGTGGGAGTATTATAGAGCGGAAAGCTTAAAGAATTCCAGCCGGTTCTTCTAAAGGATTTTTGTAAAATCCGATTGAATTTTTCGATAAATCTATTTGAAGAAACGTCGGGAAGAGGAAAAGAAAATAAAGGAAAATTCCCTCCCGCAGGAGGGAAGCGAAGCGCCTCAGCGCTCCAGGATGAAGACCTTGGGATTGACTTTGTAGGTATAGGGAAGCCCGGCGTTTTTCCATCCGTTGACGGTCCGGTGCTTCTGCTTGTCCTTGTCCCCCTCGAAGCCCTGATCCAGGTTGTAGACGTTCTTGTATCCCGCCTTGTCGAGGATCCTGGCAGCCGCGGCGGCACGGTGACCGGAGCGGCACATCAGGATGATGGGAGCGTTTTTGTCCAAACCTTTCTCTTTGAGAGCCGCTTCCAGCTCGGGAACGAACTTTTTGTTCTTATGGCTGGCGAATTTGACCACTTTGCCCTTTTTGTTCTTTTTGAACTGGCTGTAGTCCACGTAGACCAGGGGGATGTTTTTGTCGACGACGGTGGGATAACCGACGAAATAAAGCTCCTCGGGCGTCCGGACATCGACGAAGAGGACTTTGTCCCCTTCCTTCTGCATCATGTCGTAAGCCTCCTGGGGCGTCAGGTATTTGCCCTGGGGGGTGTGCTTCTTCTTGTTCGCGGGAACCTCTCCCGCGCTCACACCGCCGACGAACGCGGTCAGCAGGAGGAAGATACTCAGAATGGATAGCAGTTTTTTGGTCATGGAGACTCCTTTTGGAAAATTAGGAGCACAGTGTAGCACAGAAAGCATTAACTGATTATTAGTCATGATTTAATAAAATAAATATTTCTAATAATTTGAATGAACGATCTTTTCCAGGCGAAGCTGGAGCGTCTCCCGCCCGTTGAAACGGTTGACCCCCAGGGTATAGAGAAGATCGACCCGCTCCCCCGGAGCGAAGATCTCCCGGCTCTTGAAGGCGATCGCCTCCACCTGCGCCTCTCCCCCGCCTCACAGGAGGTATTTCTGATGGTTGCCCTCGGCTCCCAGGGAACGGTGGGAGAGGATCCCGACCCCCCGGCTGACGAATTTGGGCCGGGGGTTCCCCTCGCCGTAGGGTTCGAAGGCCTCCAGGAGCCGGTAGAGTTCCCAGCTCACCAGGGCAAGGGGGATCTCCCCCAGGATCTCCGGATCCCGGAAGGGACCGCCGGGACAGCGCTCCGCCGCCCGCTTGCGCAGCTCCCGGCGGAAGGGCTCCAGCGCCTCCGCCCGGAGGGAGAGCCCCACCGCCGCCCGGTGGCCCCCGAACTTTTCCAGATGGTCCCGGGATCCCTCCACCAGCGCGAAAAGATCGCATTCCCCGAAACTCCGTCCGCTCCCCTTGTAGCCCTCCGCCGTACGGGTCAGGACCAGGGCAGGAGACTCGAAACGGCGGGCGATCCGGGCGGCGACGATCCCCAGGACCCCCTCGTGCCACGCCTCCCCCGCTAGGACCTGCACCGGCGCTTCGGGATCCGCTTGCGCCTCCGCTTCCCGGGTGATGGCATCCTCCAGGCTCTTACGCCGTTCGTTGTATCCCTTCAGCCGCTGAAGCAGCCGACGGGCCTCGTCCGGATCCTCGCTGCAGAGAAAGTCGCAGGCCTCCGCCGCATCCTCCATCCGTCCCGCGCTGTTGAGCAGGGGGGCCAGACCGAAGGCGATATCCTCGGCCCGGATCGTACTCTCCCGCCGTTCCTCCCGCCAGGCGACGATGAAGGGGCTCCGGCTCTCTTCCAGAAGCCGAAGCCCCTGACGGACCATCACCCGGTTGATGTGCCGCAGGGGCATGACGTCGGCGATGATCGCCAGGGCCGCCAATTCCAGGTAGGGTTTGAGGTCGATGCCGGCCTTCAGGCGGCGGTTGAGGGCGGCGCAGAGGTACCAGGCGATCTGGGCGCCGCAGACCTCGGCGTGGGGGAAGGAACACTCCGCCTGCTTCTGGTCGACGATGGCGTAGGCTTCGGGAGGGCGCTCGGGGACGATGTGGTGGTCGGTGATGATGAGGTCGATCCCCGCTTCGGCGCAGAGGCGGGCCGCCTCCACGGCGGCGATGCCGTTGTCGACGGTGAGGATCAGGTCGGCGTGTTTGAGACGGGGGAAGAGGGTGGGCGAGAGGCCGTAGCCGTCCCGGAAACGGTTGGGGATCACCCACTCCAGCTCCCGCCCCAGCTCCCGGAAAAAGCGCCGCACGATGGCCGTGGCGCTGACCCCGTCGACGTCGTAATCCCCCACCAGGAGGATCCGCTCCCCTTTTTCGAGGGCGGTGACGATCCGTTCGACGGCCCGTTCCATATCTTTGAAAGCGTAGGGATCGGGCAGATCGCCCAGGGAGAGAAAGCGGTCGTCGAAGCGCTCCCGCAGGAGGCCTTCGACCTCGGAAAGGCTCTTGAGAAGGGGATAACGCTGCCTCATCCTTCCTTCTGCTCGGCGGAGGCGCGGACGAAGGAGAGGATAGCGGGGTTGGGATGCTGAAGCCGGGAGGTGAACTCGGGATGGAACTGGACCCCCAGGAACCAGGGATGATCCCGTACCTCCACCGCTTCGATGAGACCGTCGGACTCCCCGGTTACCTCCATTCCCGCCTTCTCCAGCTCTTCCCGGTAGAGAGGGTTG
>CAZGGT010000030.1:0-1947 GCA_964525335.1 uncultured Nitratifractor sp.
AGGGTCGACGCGTGGGGAAACTTGGGCGCCCCGCCGAAACCGCCATGCTCCGGATCGTAAACCTTTCGGATCTGCTCTTCGACGATCCTCTCCAGCTTCCGGTCGATCTTTGTCGCCTGAATCCTCTTTTTGGGTTTGAGAAACTCCAGGACCTCCCGACCCTTCTCCTCCAGCAACTCCCGCTCCTTGGCGTAGCGCACGGCGATGGTCTCCAGGAGCTCACCGAAGCCCATCATCCCATATCGGGGCTCGGGAGGAATGTAGGTACCCGAATAGAAGGGAAGCTTCTCCGGGGTCATGAAGACGCTCAGGGGCCAGCCTCCCGCCCGGCCGTTCATCAGGACGAAGATCTCCTGAAAGTGTTTGTCGATATCGGGCCGCTCCTCTCGATCCACTTTGATCGAGACGAAATGACGGTTGAGCAGCGCCGCCAATTCCGGGTTTTCAAAGGACTCCTTCTCCATCACATGGCACCAGTGGCAACTGCTGTAGCCGATGGAGAGGAAGATCGCCTTCCCCTCCTCCCGGGCTTTCCCGAAGGCCTCCTCGCCCCAGGGATACCAGTCGACGGGATTGTGGGCGTGTTGCTGCAGGTAGGGAGAGGATTCATCGATCAGACGGTTGGGCATCGTTCGTTCCTTGAAAGTCTCGTTGATAATCGACACGGAATCTACAGGAAGAATGAAAGCATCTGCCTATTCCGGGATTAATCATCATCGGATATAGTTATAACCAAATTCCCGAACATTCACGACATTTTCGACGAAATTTCCCAAGGAGGACCCGGCCATGAAAAGGTTCGTATCGTTGTTTTCCCTGATCTTCCTCTTGCATACCTTCCTTTTCGCCGGTTTCGGCACCCTCGGGGGAGGAGCTTCCGCTTTTCAGCTCAAACAGAAGTTCCTCTCTCCCGAGCAAGCGTTCAAGGTCGAAGCCAAGCGTGAAGGAGACCGCATCGCCGTCACCATCAAACTGGGCGAAAAGATCCACATCTACGCCAAAGACCTGAAGTTCAGAGTCGTCAAACCCAAAACCCTCGATCTCGATATTCAGAAACCCGCCCCGGTCAACTACGAAGGGGACGACGTCTATTACGGCACGCTGAATCTCGACATTCTCCTCGAGAAGATCCGCCGGGCAGGCATCGAGGGCCCCTTCACCCTCGAAGTAGACCTGGCCGGATGCAGCGACGCCGGCATCTGCTACCAGCCACAGAAGTACACCTTCGAATTTCCCGCTGTCGCGGGAGCGGAGAGCGAAGAGCCCGGAGCCCAGAGCCCCAGCGCAAACACCACCACTCACCACTCAACACTCAACACTCAACGCTCAACACCCCCGCCTCTTTTCCCCCTGGAAAAGCGCAAATTCCTCTCCCCGGAAGAGGCCTTCAAAGCCGAGGCGAAGATCGATGGCGATGCCATTCTCGCCACCATCAAACTGGGGGAAAAGATCCACATCTACGCCAAAGATCTCAAATTCTCCCTCGTCAAACCCAAACCGATCCCCCTGAAAGCCGAACTGCCAAAACCCGTCACCTACGAGGGGGACGAGGTCTACTACGGCACCATCAAAGCCCAAATCCCCCTCGATCAGATCCGCGGCAAGGTCGACGGCCCCTTCACCCTGCAGATCGACCTCAGCGGCTGCAGCGACGCCGGCATCTGCTATCAGCCGCAGAAGTACACCTTCGACTTTCCCGCTGTCACGGGAGCGAAGAGCGAAGAGCCAAGAGCCAAGAGCTCCGGCATCAACACCCCCACCGAAATCCAAAATCCAAAATCCAAAATCCAAAATCGTGAAACATCCGAAGGATTTTTCACCAAAGTCTCCCGCCTCGCCAGCGAGGGCAACAGCGGCAAAATCGCCCAGGCCCTGGCCAACGAAGGGATCGGCTTCGTCCTGCTGCTCTTTTTCGTCGCGGGGCTGCTCCTGGCCCTGACCCCCTGC
>CAZGGT010000031.1:0-9580 GCA_964525335.1 uncultured Nitratifractor sp.
CGGGAACCGGAAAGACCCTCCTGGCCAAGGCGGTCGCGGGCGAAGCGAGCGTCCCCTTCTTCTCCGTCAGCGGATCGAGCTTCATCGAAATGTTCGTGGGCGTCGGCGCCAGCCGGGTCCGGGATCTCTTCGAACAGGCCAAGAAGGAGGCTCCCTCCATCAGCTTCATCGACGAGATCGACGCCATCGGCAAGAGCCGGACCGCCGGCGGCCCCATGGGGGGCAACGACGAGCGGGAGCAGACGCTCAACCAGCTCCTGGCGGAGATGGACGGCTTCGGCTCCGACACCCCCGTCATCGTCCTGGCGGCCACCAACCGCCCCGAGGTCCTCGACCCCGCCCTCCTGAGGGCCGGACGCTTCGACCGGCAGGTCCTGGTGGACAAGCCCGACTTCGAAGGGCGCCTGGCGATCCTGAAGATCCACTCCAAGGATGTCAAGCTCGCTCCCGACGTAGACCTGGAGGAGATCGCCAAAGCCACCGCCGGTCTCGCCGGGGCCGACCTGGCCAACATCATCAACGAAGCGGCCCTCCTGGCGGGACGCCAGAACAAGAAGCAGATCGAGCAGTCCGACCTGATGGAGGCGATCGAACGCGCCTTCGTGGGGCTGGAGAAGAAAAACCGCAAGATCAACGAACTGGAGAAGCGCATCGTCAGCTACCACGAGAGCGGCCACGCCCTCATGGCGGAGCTCACCGAGGGGGCCACCCGGGTCACCAAGGTCTCCATCATCCCCCGGGGCCTGGGCGCCCTGGGCTACACCCTCCACCTCCCCGACGAGGAGAACCGCTTCCTCAAGCAGAAGCACGAGCTCCTGGCCGAAATCGACGTGCTCCTGGGGGGCCGGGCCGCCGAGGAGATCTTCATCGGCGACATCTCCACGGGAGCGGGCAACGACCTCCAACGGGCCACCGACATCGTCAAGGACATGATCACCAAATACGGCATGAGCGACGTGGCCGGCCTCATGGTCCTGGAGAAGAACGCCGGCGGCGCCTTCCTGGGCGGCGGCCAGGTGATCAAGGACTACAGCGAAAAGACCGCCGAAGCGATCGACGAGGCGGTCCGCAAACTCCTGGACGAGCGCTACGCCCACGTCAAACAGACCCTCAAAGATTACGCCGAAGCGATCGAAGAGATGGCCAAGGTGTTGCTGGACGTGGAGGTGATCGAGGGCTGCAAGGTCCGGGAGATCATCGAAGAGTTCGAAAAGCGCCACAACCTTCCCAGCCGCCTCGCCCACCGGGACAAGGTGGAAGCGGAAAAGTGCGGCCGCGAAGAACGGGCCCAGAAGCGCGCCGACGATCGGGCCGAAGAGGAGAAAAAGGACCATCGGGAAAGCTCCGAACAGGCCTCCGACGACACCGAGAACCCTCCTGATGGAGAGAACCAGGCCTAAGAAAGGAGCCTCCATGCTCTCAGCACTCGACCCTCAACGCTCAACACTCCTGCAGGGGGAGCTCTGATGGCTCGCCCCCGCCTCGCCTACATCCTCCCCAACCTCTTTACCGCCGCCTCCATCTTCACGGGGATCATCAGCCTCACCCAGGCCGCACAGGGGCATTTCGAAGAGGCCGCATGGCTCATCTTCCTCTCCCTGATTTTCGACGGCCTCGACGGACGCATCGCACGGCTCACCCATACCTGCAGCCGGTTCGGTCTGGAGTTCGACTCTCTGGCGGACATCGTCGCCTTCGGGGTCGCCCCGGCGATGCTGCTCTACTTCCAGATCGGTCGGGACTACGGCCGCTTCGGAATCCTGGTCAGCGCCCTCTTTGTCGTATTCGGCGCCATCCGACTCGCCCGCTTCAACGTCACCGACAGTTGCAACGAACCGGGGGTCTTCATCGGCCTGCCGATCCCTACCGCCGCCGTCTTCGTCGCGGGGTGGTCCCTCCTCATCTCGGACAACCGCCTGGAGGGATACGGCGTCTTTTTGCTTCCGTTGAGCCTTCTGGTCGCCTTCCTGATGGTAAGCAACATCCGCTACCCCTCGTTCAAAAAACTCGACCTGGACCGTCCGCTGATGCTCAAGACCCTGGTCCTACTGACCCTGGTCGCCTCCCTCCTCTATCTCTTCAGCAGCGTGGGATTGGCACTGATCATCCTCGCCTATATTCTGTACGGTCCCATCCGAAGCTTTCGGGTCTCCTGGGAGCGCTACCGCCGGATCCGCAGGGTCCGAAGGCGACGCAGGCATCAAGAATCATAGTCCCCGGAATCATCCCGTCAAAAAATCCGGGATCTTGTCCAACGGCGGAATCACAACCCCACTTCGTCGAGCTCTTTGAACTTGAACCCCTCGATGACCAGCTCGATGGTATCCTGCCCGGGACGACGCGCCAGGACCATCATCCCCGCTTCCATCAGGTCCATGGAATTCTCGTAACGATTCTCCAGGACGGCGAAATCGATCCACTCCTCTCCCGTCCGGTCCCAGTCGGGATGGAAGGTCACCGAGTTCACCTCTCCGGCGTCGAAATCGACCAGGGCCCACCGTTCCGCCTCCATCCGGGGCACGATGCGCGCTTCTTTGGGGTCATTCCCCTTGACCGGCATGACGATCAGCATGTGGCCCCTTCCAGCTTCTCGGGATCGAGTTTCAGGGCTTCGTTGTCCATGACGCCGATCCCCTTCTCCAGGATGTCACGGGCGATCTGCTGGGCCTCTTCGAGGGAGTGCATTTTGCAGCTGCCGCACTGGTAGACGTTGAGCTCGGGGATCGCCTCCTGGGAGGGAACCTTCAGCACATCCTCCATGGAGGCCCGCCAGGCATCGGCCACCGCCAGCTCCGAAGGGCTTCCGATCACCGACATATAAAACCCGGTCCGGCACCCCATGGGGGAGATGTCGATGATCTCCACTCCGTCGCCGTTGAGATACTCCCGCATGAAGCCGGCGAAGAGGTGCTCCAGTGTATGGAGCCCCTTCTCGCCCATCATCTCTTCGTTGGGCTTGCAGAAGCGCAGATCGAAGACCGTGATCGTATCCCCGCAGGGGGTCTGCATCGTCTTGGCCACCCGTACGGCGGGAGCGGGCATCCGGGTATGGTCCACCATAAAACTGTCGAGCATCGGCATCGTTCTATCCTTCATTTTCATTTTCGGCGATTATAGCAAAAGCGACTCTTCGAAACATCGCGCCCTGCGTGAGCTCTCCGCCTCTTCGTTCTCCGCCAAGCGGAGAACAGGCTATAATTGTGTTTTACGCGCTGCAAAGGAGAGATCATGACGAACCGGCTGGAGGGCAAAACCGCCCTGGTCACCGGCGCCAGCGCCGGCATCGGCGAAGCGATCGCACGGCGGCTCGCCTCGGCGGGCTGCCACCTCATCCTCACGGGACGCCGCCTGGATCGCCTCGAATCTCTGGCCCGGGAACTGGAAGAGCACGAGGCCGTGGCCGTCACCCCCCTGGCGATGGATGTCAGCTCCGAAGCGGAAGTCCGGGAAAAGCTCTCTCCCCTCCTGGAAAAGTATCCCATCGACATCCTCGTCAACAACGCCGGCCTCGCCCTGGGCCTGGAACCCCTGGACCGGGGAAGTCTCGACCACTGGGAACGGATGATCGACACCAACGTCAAAGGGCTCCTCTATGTCAGCCGCCTGGTCATGGGACAGATGCGGGAACGGAACACCGGCCACATCCTCAACCTCGGCTCCATCGCCGGCGAGGTCGCCTACCCCGGCGGCAACGTCTACTGCGCCACCAAAGCGGCGGTCCACATGCTTGGCGACGCCATGAACGTGGACGCCATGGGCACGAAGATCCGCGTCGGCACCCTCGCCCCCGGCGCCGTGGAGACCGAATTCAGCGACGTGCGTTTCGAGGGAGACCGGAGCAAACGGGACGCCGTCTATGAAGGCTACACGCCTCTAAGCGCCGACGATATCGCCGACCTGGCCCTCTATATCCTCAACGCTCCCGAACACGTCAACATCCAGCAGGTCCGCATCATGCCCACCGCCCAGCGCACTCCCTACCTGCTGGACAGGAAAGGAACGATATGACCCGAAAAATACGCATCCTCCTGGTTCCCTCCCTGCTGTTCCTCCTCGCAGGCTGCGCTTCCGATCAGCCGCCCCAGCCTGCCCAGTTTTGGGGCGGTGTCGGCTTTTCCTATGAGGCCGACAGTGTGAAGGGAGGCCCGAAATCCAAAACTCCCGAGGCCACCACCCATATCGGATTCGAAAAGCAGCTGGGCGGCGGATTGGGCATCGGAATGGAAGTGGCCGGAGTCGCCACCAACTGAGAGCGAAAAGCGTGTGGAGGGTTCGAGAGGGCGGTCCCGCCTCTCGGAGCGGCTTCCTATCGATAGTTCGGAGCCATAAACTCCCGGAAATATTCCCGGATCTCCTCGTCGCTGTCGTCCCGCAATTCCTGACGGAAATGGTAGACCCGCTTGTAGAAGATGTACTTTTCGATCAGGCTCATGGCGGCGAGATGTTCGTAGAGGTCGAAGATCATTTCGCTCTCCAGATCCTTGTGGTGGAGGCGCAGGAGCATCCGGTGCATCCGTTCGATCTCCTCCAGGCTTTTGGCTTCGAATTTGGAGCGGATGACGAAGCGTACCTCCATGGGAGTCATCTTGCCGTCGATCTCCTTGGCCAGCCGTTCCAAGAGAATGTTGATCTCTTTGGTCTGTTCGAAGTTGTAGTCGGCGTTTTGAAGGTACCGGTAGAGCTTCGGCTTGGTTTTCCTCCAGTTGTAGAGGGTACTGATACGCACTTCGAAATTCTGGGCGATCTCTCTATTGCTTAGCATGGCTCATTCTCTCCTCTAATCTGTGTTCTTCCACGATCGCATAAGTTGCTGTAGCATAGGCTACCATCGTTTTCCTGATAAAGATCTCTATCGTGGTGAATGCGGTCCGTCGGGTCCGGTTCCGTACCCTCGCCTCGGCGACGAGACGCTCCCCGGCGGCGGGGCGAAGGTAGTTGACCTTGAGCTCGATGGTGACAGTGGTGTATCCCCGATCCAGCTGGCTGATCACCGCGTACCAGCCGCAGTGGTCCGCCAGGGTGGCGATGGCGCCTCCGTGGACCGCGCCCAGATGCTGCTTGTGGTGGGGGCGGATCGCAAATCCCAGGCGGGAAAACCCGTCTCCCAACTCCATCAGCTCCCCGCCGATGTACTCCAGGAAATCCCGGTCCTCCCGGTCGAGCTCCTCAAAGCGCATCGAGCACCTTCACCCCGTCTTCCTCCAGCACCTCCACCGCCCGGAGCATCTCCACCGGGTCGGTCTTGAGCAGGAAGATCCCCAGGGGGCCGCCGTGGCAGGTGTAGGCGTACTGGATGTTGATCCCCTCCGCCGCCAGCAGGAAGACGATCCGGTGGAAACAGCCCGACTCGTGGGCGATCTCCACGGCGATGACGGGAGAGACCTTGACGCTGTACCCCTCGGCCTCCAGCAGCTCCCGCGCCCGTTGGGTTCCACGAACGATAAGGCGAAGGATACCAAAATCTCCCGCTTCCACCAATTCGATGCTTTTGATAGGGATTCCCGCTTCCGCCAGGATCCCCGTCACCTCCCCGAGACGCCCCACCCGGTTCTCCAGAAAGACGGAGAGCTGATCGACATGTTTGCTCATTTTCGATCCTTTTTAGTCGTTGGTCGTTCGTCGTTGGTCGTTAGCACTTTCGGTGTCGCCTCCGGCGACGATTTCAAAAAAAGCGTTGCAAAGCAACGCCATCCGAAACTCTTCACTTTTCATTCTTCACTTTTCACTCTCCGGCCCCCGGCCGGAGCCGCTTTTCACTCTTCACTTCAGAGTCATCGTTTATCGACGACTCTGACCGCTTTCCCCATGCTCCGCTCGATGGTGTTGGGTTCCACCAGCTTCACGTCGGCGTTGATGTAGAGGTTGTTGAGGAGGCTCGCCTGGATCGCTTTGCGGATCCGCTCCAGCTCTCCCACGTTGTCCACCATGATCCCGTCGCTCACCTCCACCATGATCTCCAGCTTGTCCAGGTGCCCCTTCTTGTCGGCGATGATCTGGTAGTTGAGGGTCACCCCCTCGGCGTTGGCGATGACGTGCTCCACCTGGGAGGGATAGACGTTGACCCCGTTGACGATGAGCATATCGTCGGCCCGCCCCACGATGCTCTCCATCCGGGCGTGAGTCCGGCCGCAGGCGCAGGGCTCTTTGACGATGGAGGTGATGTCCCCGGTCCGGTAGCGGATGATCGGCAGGGCCTGCTTGCTCAGGGTCGTGATCACCAGCTCCCCCCGCTCCCCTTCGGGGAGGGGTTCCCCCGTCTCGGGGTCGATGATCTCCGCCAGGAAATGGTCCTCGAAGATGTGGAGCCGCTTGCTCTGCTCGCAGCTGCAGCTGACCCCGGGGCCGATGATCTCGCTGAGGCCGTAGACTTCGTGGTAGCGGATCCCCCAGGCGTTGGCCACTTCGTTCTTGAGCCCCTCGCTGGTGGGCTCGGCCCCGAAGATCCCCGCCTTGAGCTTGTAGTCGTTGCGGAAGTCGGCGCCCGCCTTGGCCGCCACCTCCGCCAGGTGAAGGGCGAAGCTGGGAGTACAGGCCAAAACCGTCGCCCCGAAATCCCGCATCAGCATTAGCTGCCGGTCGGTGAAACCGCCGCTGGCGGGAACCACCGCCGCCCCGATCTTCTCGGCCCCGGTGTGGAAGCCCAGCCCCCCCGTGAAGAGGCCGTAACCGTAGGCGTTGTGGACCACATCCTCCGCCGTGACGCCGCTCATGGTGTAGACCCGGGCCATCACCTCGTTCCAGACCTCCATGTCGTGGGCGTTGTACCCCACCACCGTCGGCTTGCCGGTGGTGCCGCTGGAGCTGTGGATCCGCACCACTTCGCTCATGGGGACGCAGAAGAGCCCGAAGGGGTAGTGGTCCCGCAGGTCCTGCTTGCGGGTGAACGGAAGCCGCCGCAGATCCTCCAGGGAGCGAAGATCCTCCGGCGTGATCCCCCGCTCCTCGAACTTGTTCCTGTAAAAGGGATTGATGGCGTAGACCCTCCGGGCCGTCTCCCGGAGCCGCCGCAGCTGAATCGCCTCGATCTCCTCTCTCGGAGCGCTCTCTACCGTATTCCAAATCATTCCTTTTCCTCCTCCTTTGTGATGAACTCCATTTCAACCCTTCCCTTGCGACGGAAAAAGCGTCACGCTTTTTCCCTCATGTCCTCGATGGCGTGGTGGAGGATCCCGATGTTCTGATCCGCCACCTTCGCGTTGATCTGCCGCAGGGCCCGCTCGATCTCCTCCACGCTGAAGGGAAACTCCGGCACCGTCGCCAGGGCGACCCCCAGCATGAAGACGTTGAGCCCCTGGATCGGAAACTCCCCCGCCAGGGCCCGGGCGTTGGCGTCGATGGTGTGGACCCGGAAGGGGAGATGCTCCGGGAAGGGCTCCTGGGCGTTGCTCACCACGTGGGCGTTCTCCCTGAGGAGGTGGAGGTTGCGCAGGGCTTCGTTGGCGTCCAGGCCGATGAGCAGGTCCGCCTGCCCCCGGTCGATGACGGGGTTGGAGAAGTCGCCGATCTTGATGTCGCAGCTGACGGCCCCGCCCCGCTGGCTCATCCCGTGGTTCTCCGTCCCCAGGAATTTCAACTCCCGGTTCCCCGCGCAAAGCGCCAGCACCTTCACCAGAAAGACCGATCCCTGCCCGCCGAATCCGGCGATGACGGTTTGGTATTTCATAACGCCTCCTTGGAGGCGTTATGAAGTGAAGAGTGAAAAGTGAAGAGTGAAAAGTTTCGGATGGCGTTGCTACGCAACGCTTTCTTTTTGAGGATACCGCCGAAGGCGGATCCGAAACCTGCTGTACGCTGCACGCTGCGCACTGAACGCTCCTCTTTGAAATCGTCGCCTTCGGCGACCCCAATCCATCGTAACACGGAACACATAGCACGGAACACGCCCTCTTCCCAATGCCCAATGCCTAATGCCCAATGCCGTCGCCGAAGGCGACTCTTCCAATTACCCATTCTTCCCTCCACTTTTCTTCTCATCCAATTTAAACGCATCCGTCGGACAGACGATCTCCAGGCAGCCGCCGCAGCCGGCGCAAAGGAAGGGGTCGATCTCGATCTTCCCTTCCTCGTTGTAGGCCATGGGGGGGCATTTGTAGACGGTGGTGCACTGGTCGCAGGCGACGCAGAGCTCCGGGTCCACCTCGGCGAAAAGCCCCGGCACCCAGTCGTCTTTGCGTTCGTTGTCCAGGATGCAGAACTGCCGCACCCGCACCACCAGGGGACCGTGGTGCTCCGGGGATTCGAAGATCTTTTTGATCTCCTTGAAAAAGTCGATGTTTTCGTGCATCTCGTGGGAGTAGGTGTGCTCGTAGCAGCGGATCCCCAGCCCCTCGACGATGCGGCCGATGTCCAAAGTCTGGTTGAAGCGCTCGGGGGTCACCTGCCGCCCCGTCATGGCGATGGTGGAGTTGTCCAGGATCACCAGGATGAAGCGGTGGCCCTGATAGACGGCGTTGACCAGGGGCGGGATCCCCGAGTGGAAGAAGGTCCCGTCCCCAATGGTCGCCACCACCGTTTTGGAAGGGTCGGCCAGGGAGAGACCGCTGGCCATGGAGACGCTGCCCCCCATGCAGAGAATCGTGTCGATCGCCCCCTGGGCCAGGGCCAGGGTGTAGCAACCGATGTCGGAGGGGTAGATCGATTTGCTCTTCTTGAAGACCTTCATGATGGCGTAGTAGATGTCCCGGTGGGGGCACCCGGGGCAAAGCGCCGGGGGACGGGGCGGGACGTCGAGGGAGAAGGTCATCTTCGGGGCGTAGGGGTTCTCCCCTTTGTAGATTCCCAGCGTGATGAGGGCGTCGACGATGTGCTCCTTCTTCATCTCGTCGATGCGGTGCATGGTCTTGTCCAGCCGGCCGTGGACCTTCGCCGGGTCCATGATCTGCTCTTCGATGCAGGGGTAGGGCTCCTCGACCACGAGGACCCGGTCGTAGGCCCGCATCCGCTCCCGGATCTCCTCCACCGGCAGGGGATAGGGCATCTCCACCTTCACCAGGTCCGCTTCGATCCCCAGCTCCTCCAGGGTCTCCCGGGTGAAGGCGTAGCCGGTCCCCGAGGCGAGGATCAGCAGTTCCCGCCCCTCCAGGGCGTCGAACTTTTCCTCCAGGTGCCGCTCCCAGTTGTAGCGCGCGATCGCTTCGATCCGCTCCAGGGCCTCCCGCCCCTGCTGGAGCCGGCCGTCTCGGGGCACTGCCGCCCAGCGGGGGACGTTGCGGACGAACTTCCCCTTCCGGGGGGCAAAAGTGTGCTCCGGATCCATCTCGATGATCTCCCGGGCGTGGCAGACCCGCATGACGGGGCGGAGCATCACCGGGGTCTCGAAGCGCTCCGAGAGCTCCACCCCGTAGCGGGTCATGTCGTAGGCGTCCTGGGGAGTCGCCGGGTCCAGGACCGGGATCCGGGCGAACTTGGCGAAGACCCGGCTGTCCTGCTCGGTCTGGGAGGAGTGGAAGCCTGGATCGTCGGCGGCGATGAGGAGGAAGCCCCCGGTGTTGCCGATGTAGGCCGCCGACATCAGGGCGTCGCTGGCGACGTTGAGCCCCACCTGCTTCATGGTCGCCGCCGTCCGCTTCCCGGCGATGGC
>CAZGGT010000032.1:0-11027 GCA_964525335.1 uncultured Nitratifractor sp.
GCCTTGTGGCCTTTGGGAAAGGTCTTTTCGCTGAACGCAGCGATCCCGTAGGCCATCGGCGTGATCGAATCGTCCGTATACATCGCCTTTCTCGCATCGAGCCATTTCCCGGTTTTTGCGTCGGTCACCCAGATCTTCGCCCGGTCCGCCCAGGGGATTTTCTCCTCCTTGAGCCAGAGTACCGCGCAACCAAGATCATCGAATTTGTAGACTTTGTTGGTCTGCGGATCGACGATCTCCGCCGCGAATTTTCTCTCGCTGACGACCATTTTGCAGCGTTCGCACATGTCCCGATCCCAATGGATCGCTTCGAATCCGCCTTTGGGACGTCGATCGCCGCAGCCGCTCAGCCCCAGGAGCAACAGAAAACCCGAACGAAGAAAGCGACGGCGGTCAAACCCGTTCATCTTCCACCACCTTTCCCAGGTCCATGTAGATATGTCGATTGACCAGCCCCTCCAACTCCTCAGCCCGGTGGGTGATATAGATCGCGGCATAGTCGTGACCGATCTCTTCCAGGAGGCGATAGAAATGCTCCCGCGCTTTGGGATCGAGACTCGCCGTCGGTTCATCGAAAACCAGGAGAGGATTGTGACGCGCCAGGGCGATGGCGATCAGCATTTTCTGCTTCATCCCTCCCGAGAGTTTGAAAAAAGGTTTCCCTTCGTGCCGGCTCAGTTCCAGCTCCATCGCCTTCGCCTGCTCCCGGATCCGGTGGGCGGGGGTCCCGGTGCTGCGCTCGACGAAGGTCAGGAGTTCCCCGATCGTCAGCTTGATCGGCGGGGGAAGCTGGGGGATGAACCCGACCTGCCGGAGCACCTCCACCCGCTCCCGGGAGGGATCGTGTCCCACGACACGGATCGATCCGCCGTCCAGATGATAGAAACCCAGCATACAGCGTACCAGGGTGGTCTTGCCCGCCCCGTTGGGCCCCATCATCGCCACCCGGTCCCCCGCATGGATCTGGAGGGTCACATCATCCAGGACCGTCGCTCCCATAAAGCTTTTGCGGACGTTGCGAACATCCACGACCACTTCGGTACTGGGCATCAGACCAGATCCTTGAGGCGGAAGGTGAAGTTGTAGGCGTCAGTATGACAGACGTCGAAACAGCGGGCGCACAGGGTGCAGTCGCCGTTGACGACGATCTGTTTGTCGATTCCTTTCTCTTTCCGCTCTTTGTCATACTTGGGTTTGATGAATTCGAGGACATGGTTTTCGAAACAGGCATCCAGACAGGCACCGCAGTGATCGCATTTGTTCATGTCCCACTGCACCTTGGTGGCGCTCACCCAGCCCAGGAGATTGTAGGTGGTCCCTACGGGACAGATATATTTGCACCACATCCGGCGAGAATAGAAGATCTCGAAGGCCAGAATCACCAGGACCCAGACGATCGCCAGGCTCCATCCGTAGACGATGAAGCGGCTGAGGATCCCGATGGGATTGATGATTTCGAAGACCAGAATTCCGTCGATGAAGGTGACGATCAGAAAGACCGCCCAGAAAGCGAAGCGGATCCGGGGATCCCAGCTGCGCTCCTTGATGATCTTTTTACGGACCAGTTTCTGATGCCAATACTCCCCGATCTCACTGAGGATTCCGTAGGGACAAGCCCAGGCGCAGAAACTTTTGCCCCCCACCAGCAGATAGAAGACCAGGATCGTCACCGACCCGATGATCATGTTGGTATGGATCACGTGGGTCGCCGCCCAGGTCTCCAACGCGGTGAAGAGATCGATCATATGGAAGCCCAGAAGCCGCGATCCGTTCATCGTCCCCTCCAACAGCTGGATGTCGATATGGTAGGAGAGGAAGAAGGCGATGTTGATGACGATGACGCTCATCCAGCGCCAGAACCTCCAGGTGGGGCGGATCTTCCCCTCCCGGGTCCGGTAGTAGAAGGTGGAGAAGAAGGAAGCCCGCAGTATGTCGCGGATGCTGCCGTTGTATCGATCCATGCTTTATCCTTTGGCGCTTCAGTTGCCGGCGGCTTTGGCTTTTTCCGCAAAGGTGGAGATCTCTTTGCTCAGATCCTTGAGCTGCTGATCGTCCATTTTGGAGAGAAGCCCGTACATGACGTAGTTTTTCCTCTTGCCCGATTTGAAGTCCGTCAGGGCCTGATAGACCTTCTCCTCGCTCAGGCCCACCAGTTTGGGACCGATGATTCCCTCGCCGTTGACTCCGTGGCAGGAGGAGCATTTCTGCTTGTAGAGCGGACTGACCTTGAAGGCCATGACGTTCCCCGCCCGTTCCCGGAGTGCTTTGAGCTTTTTGGCCGCCTCGTCCTCTTTTTTCTTCGCCGTGGCCCGGGGGGCCTCCGTCTGGGTCTGCTGGATCGGCTGGACGTTGTTGCTGACTTTGACCTTCTCCATTTGCGTTTTCTGGATCAACGCCTGAATGTGCTGAAAGCGCTCCGCCTTCCGATCCTGCTGGGCCATGAACCAGTAGGCCCAAAGTGCCAGCAATGTAGCGAGTACCGCGATGATGTGTCGAATCATTTTCTCCCCTTTCTGAGTTGCTGAATCTGCTCGTTGAATGTTGCGATCTCATCGGCGATGCTTTTGAGTTTGGCATCGTCGATCTGACTGACCAGTTCCTTCATCAGGACATTCTTTTTCTTTCCGGTTTTGAAATCGATCAGGTGCTGATAGATATAGTCCCCGTTTTTCCCCAACAGCGACGGTCCGATGACCCCGTTGGCGTAATCGTCGTGACAGGGAGAACAGCGGACGATGAAATCCCGGCTGAGCCGTTTGATCATCAACGTGATCTGCACCCGCTCGTAGGGCGATCGGATGTTCAGATAGGCATCCAGGGTCGTCCGGGTCTTGGGAGGCTCCTCCTCGCTCGCGTTCTTCTCCTGATTGTAGGAGTAATAGAATTGACCGGAATTGGCCTCATTTTTCTTCGGACCGTGTTCCTCCTTCACCACGTTGCGGACCACTTTGATCTGAGGGGAGTTCTGCGCCGTTTCCCCCTTCGTCTCATGCTCCTTCTTCCCGCAACCGCTCACTCCGGCGGCCAGCAGAGCCGCCAAAGTCATCGTCGTCAGTTTACGCATTCGTTTTTCCTTTGTTGCCGTAGATGTCGGCATAGCTCTTCCGGGGAATCACTTTGATGACGTCGGTCGGGCAAAGCTCCACGCAGGCGCCGCACCCGTTGCACATCTCCCGGATCTCCGGCAGCAGCCCGCCTCCCTTGGCGTCCACCATGCCGATCGCCTTGCTTGGGTCGGGATGGAACGGACACATGTCGGCACAGATCGTACAGGGATTCTCTCCACGGTGTTTTTCCAGCTTCTGGAGCAGCTGCTTCTGGAGAACGACCTTTTCCGGATCGTTGGGATCGACGGTCACTTTGTGGGTCCGTTTCTCCTCCGCAGTCAACACTTTGGTGTGCTCGTAGATCCGGTCGATCGCTTCGTCGGGAACGGGTTGCCCCGTCTTGGCCAGGCAGCCGTCGGGATTGTGGACCACGGCGATCCCCATGTGGACGAACTCGATGCTGTCGTGTTCATGGTCCAGCGCCCCGCTGGGACAGGCGAGGATGCAGGGGAAAGCTTCACAGAGATAGCATCCCCGCTCCCGCGGTTCGATGTACGCCATCCCCACACTGGCCCGTCCGTCGATATCCTCAAGAAGGATCGAATCGTAGGGGCAGACCTGCAGGCACTGCCCGCACTTGATGCAGAGTCCCAGAAACTCTTCTTCCGGGACTGCGCCGGGAGGACGCAGGCGCGCGCCCTCCTTCTCCAGATAGGGAGCCCCGAGGATTCCCCCGGCCGCCACCAGGCCCAGAACCCCCAATCCCGTCATCTGCTGGATGAACTGTCGTCGTTTTTTCTTTTCCACGGCCATCAGACCTCTCCTTTCTCGAGCTGCGATTCATGCATCACCGGTTTGGGATCCACCAGAAGTTCCACCGGCTGGGAAAGCGGTGCCAGCTTGGCGAGGAAGTTCATGATGGAGACCACCGGTGAGGCATAGAAAAATTTCACGTTGGGATTGAACATCCACATCCGGTCGGCGTAGTAAAACAGATGGTAGGGCGTATCTCCGATCCCGTCACCGTTGCGGTCGAAGCCCTGATAGGTATCCCAGTAGTTTCCCTCCCAATGGTTTTTGATGGAGTGGAGGGTCACCTGGTCGTCGTCGTAGACGTCGTCGATATTCCCTTTGAAAATATTGCCGACGATATCGTTGGCAATGCTCAGGGAGTGGAAGTTGATCCCGATGGAGTTGTAAAGGATCCGGTTGTTCTCGATCCGGTTGCGCTGATCGGGCTGGAAGGGGCTGCGATCGATGTAGAGTCCCCGGGCGCAATAGATCATCGTATTGTTCTTCAGGGTGAAGTTGCTGCAATCCTTGAGCCCGATTCCCAGTCCCGTGGTTCCCAGAGAACTCTTCACCACGTTGTCGGTGGCGATGGAATCCTGGGAATACATGAAGAAAATCCCCACGGAATTGTGTTCGTAAGTATTGCGGTGAACGTAATTCTTGCCGGCATACATGAAGTGGAGCGAATAGCGGCTGTACTCTCCGAAGTTGTCGGCGATGACGTTCCCGTGGCTGTACCAGACCACCATATCCCGGGAGTGGGTGATGTGGTTGGCGCTGACGTTGTTGTCGTTGCTGTACCAGAGCCGGACCGCATCCCCCCGCAACCCCAGACTGAAGGGTTTGGAACGGATCCAATTGCGGGTAAAGCGGGAATCGTGGACCTGCTCCAGATCGATCCCGAAGAGACAGTCGTCGATTCGGCAGTGATCGACGGTGACATGGTGGGCTTTTTTGACGGAAACCGCGGCATCGATTCGCTCATGTTCTTTTCCGCTATGGAGGATCGTCAGGTTTTTCAAGGTGACGTAGGGACTGCGGATTTTGATCACGGTCCCGTTTCCGTCCCCGATGATCCGGGCTTTTTGATCCTTCCCGTCGATGATGAGCGGTTTGGTGATGACGATGTTGCCGTGATAGTCTCCGGCCGGGAGTTCCAGCAGCGATCCCGGTTCCGCCCGGTCGATCGCCGTCTGAAGCACATTCCCCGCCAGCAGAGCGCTCACGCTCCACACCAGTGCCAAGCCCATCTTTTTCATGCCGCCGCCTTACCGTCCGCTTCAGGCCTGTTGGGCCTGGCGACGCGCCTTACGTTTGGAGATGATCGCGAGCAGACTGAACAGACTGATGGCAAGAAGGAGCCAGAAACCGGTGGTCGGATAGGAGTGGGTGGTGAACTGTGCCACCTTCCCGTCCCCGAAGACCGTCGGCATGAAGGGTTTGATCTTGAAGGCCCCCCACTCGTGCATGTGGTGGCCGAACCAGTAGAGCCAGTAGGCGTAGAAGCCCAGGAAGACGATCGGAAGCACCACCGGGATCAACATCAACAGGTCCAGGATTTTGCTGTCGTAGAGCATGTAGAAAATCATCAGGAGCGCCACCGCCACCAGGGCGTAGGGTGCCAGAGCCCGCAGGTAGGGTGCCCCCCGCTCCATGGGATCCATCCCGATGAAGTGGTTGATGGTGTTCATCTCGTGAACGTCCCCGCTGAACCCGTCGAAATGATAATAGACGGGAATCCCGTTGGGAAACGCCTCTTTGGGATAGTTGGGCGCCTCCAGGGCCACGTACCAGATGGGCGCGCTCACGACGGAGAGCTCCGCATCCTCCTCGATCATCTTCTTCAGGCTGCCCACCGCCTCCTTGGGGGTGTTGGGGCTGACGTACTGCCCCTTGGAGTAGTAGTCCCATACCTTGTAGGAGATGGGAGGGATCTGATCCGCCTTCCCCTCCCGGGCCAACTCGACCACGTCGTGGGTAAAGACCGCCGGAATCACGAACCAGTAGAGCAGGATCCCCAACGCGATCAGCGTGAAGATCCGCGCTTTCATCATCGAACTTTTCATATCCTCGTCCTTTGCTAGAAATCGATTGATTATACTTCAACCGTCACCAAAAAGATTGATTGACGTCAATAGATGAAAAAACCAAAATTTTTTCGTCAAATAAATCACTCTGGAAAAGATTGAATGGATACAGGCATCGCCGGGAAAGAACCCGGCGCTGTCGGATCAGAAGAGGTTGGCGTTCTTGTCGATCCACTTGAGGTATTCGATGATGTCATCGACCTGCTTCTCCGTCATTCCCTGGTTGGGCATACGGAGGTTGAAGTAGTTGGTCATGGACTTGATGTAGGGATCGTCATACATCTTTTCGGGATGCAGGATCCACTTCTTGACCCACTGCTCGCCATTCTCGTGACGCTGGAGGACACCCACCAGGTCGGGACCGGAGGAGACTTTGCCGATGACGTGGCATCCGTTACATCCGCCTTCCAGATAGGCTTCATGTCCTCTGCGGGCCGCTTCGCTCATGGGTGTCGCCAGCTTTTTGACCAGCAGATCGCGGGCACGGATTCCTACGTCTGCGGTCTTGACCATGTACTGCCAGATCATGTTCTCGAAGAGGATCGCTTTTTCCAGATCTCCCTTCTTGTAGGCTTCGTCGGCCTTCTTCTTCTGCTCGGGAATCTTACCGTACTGATCCAGGGCATCCTCGACCAGGTTCTTGACGACCGGGAACTTCTCGTAGTGGTTCTCTTTGAGGAACTTCACGACGCTCTGGATGACCTTGTCGGTCGCCGCGTTGGTGGCGACGATCTTCTTGTACTCTTTCTCCAGCTCTTCTTTGGACATCTTGGCCATTTTGAGCTTATGCGCGGAGATGTATTTCTTGTTGGGGTCTTTGACCAGCAGATATCCCATCATCTCCAGGTGCAGCGCGGAACAGAACTCCGTACAGTAGTAGGGGAAGACCCCTTCCCGGTCCGCTTTGAAGGTCACGGCCACGGTCTTACCGGGCTCCAGCGAGGTGTGGACGTTGTAGAGGTCCACGGTAAAGCCGTGGGTCTCGTCTTCCGCCCGCTCCAGGTTGGTCAGGTAGAAGGTGACGGTATCCCCCAGGTTGACGGTCACGTGCTCGGGGTTGATGTGGGAGCGGACCAGCGTTCCGTAGACATAGACATGGTTGCCTTTGCGCTCGATGTGCTCTTGACCCGCCAGGGTCTTTCCGACGTGGGTCTTGCCGGTGAAGGGGCTGGTTCCCATCTTGTAGCGCACTTCGGGATGCAGTTTGCTGGCCCGGATGGCGACCGCCTGGTGGGGCTCACCCAGAGGTACGGGCATGTCGTAGAGCAGCTGCATCTTTTTGCCGCGAATGTCGATCAGCTGGTGGTTCTGCGGGTGCAGAGGCCCGATCTCGTTGAAGCGGTCGATCGCCAGCTTGTTGAGCGCGATGATGTACTCACCCTGGGGATCTTCCGACTTGCCCTCCATTCCGCAGAGGTGTCCGATGTTGTAGTTGACATTCTGGCGGTCCTCGACCTTACAGGTCAGATAGTTCCACTTGACCACCTGGCTGTCGACGTAGAGCGAGGTATAGATCTCGCCCTGGTCTTTCCAGTGCTTGCCGAACTGGTTGTGCAGGGGCCCGAGGCCCAGCTCGGCCTGGCAGTGCATCGCTTTTTTCATATCGATGACCGGAATTCCGTAGGGGTCTTTTCCTACGAAATCCTTGTTGTCGATCGCCTTCTTGATCTTGTCCCAGCTGTAGACCGTCGCATGGGTATCGAGCTTTCCGCAGACGACGATGTACTTTCCGTCGGGAGAGACGTCGACACCGTGGGGAGATTTGGGCTCGGGGATCAGGAAGAGCGCATTGTTTTTGACCGCCACATCGATGGGAACGACCCGGGCGCCGTTGATGATCTTGACGTTTTTGTCATCCTTGGCCAGTTCGGCCAGCTTCTTCCAGTTGTAGACGTGGAGATAGTCGGTGTCGTTCCGGGAACAGCCCGCCTCGAAAGGAGGCATTCCCTTTTCGATACCACCGGTGTACATTTCGGAGTTGAAGCTGTTGGTGAAGCCCCATCCGAAGCACGCCTCTTTTCCGGCGTCGCTCAGATCCTGCATGTAGGGAGGCATCTCGATGAAGAAGGACTCCTTGGGCTTGATCCGGCCGATCTTGGGATCGAAGCGCCAGACCATGACCCCCCCGCGGTAGGTCTCTTTGTACTCGCTCATGGGGTGCCAGTTGTTGTCCAGGGGAGCGGCGTACTGGCACGCCTCCAGGATCCAGTTGCTGTTGGGGGTGAAGAAGGCTCCTCCGTGGTCGGATTTGAGCACCGGGTTGACGACGATCTGCTTGGTGACGAAGTCCTTCAGGTCGATGACCGCGATCCGGGGGTTGGCCTTGTCGTTGATGACCAGCCACTTTCCGTCATACTTTCCGTTGGTTTCGGAAAGGGCGGGGTGGTGGGTATCCCCCCAGGTGATCTGCTTGCCGCGCATCTTGCCCTCGGCGAGGATCTTCTTGGTGTCGTCGTCATAACCCCAACCCTGCCACGGCTCGGGGGTGAAGACGCCGATGTACTTGAGGATCCGCATGGAGGGGACCCCGTAGACCATCATCTGCCCCGACTGTCCGCCGGAACTGAAGACGATGTATTTGTCCCGTCCCCCGCTGGGGGTGTAGGTCTTGGCCGCCGCCAGCAGATCCTGCTGGGTCAGCCCCCGCTCCTTCATTACCTTCTCGAGCTCCGTCTGAGCCGAGGCCATGGAGACACCTACCAGTGCCCCGATGGCTGCCATGGATAGCCGTTTGACCATCGAATTCATTCATCTCTCCTTGATTTGATTACTCACAGTTTGGCAATCCGGCCACACTGCACATTCCGATTTTAGTTAAAGAAATGTTAAATTTTCTTGAAGCCTGTTAAATTTTTTTAACATTGGGGTGATTTTTTGATGTTGTTACGGGAGTGTTACGAAAAAATAGGTTTTATGGGGGATTTCCAGGAGTATGAAATGGCGATTCTCCGGCCCGGGAGCTCAGCGGGTATGGGCGAGAAGCTCCCGGATCCGACGCTCTTTTTCCCTGGAGACGTCGAGGCGTTTGACCATGCATCCCTTTTTGTTGACGAGGGCGAAAAAGGGCGTATGGGGACATCGGTCGTAACGGTCGGGCACGCCGTCCAGGTCCCGGTCTTGAAGGCTGGCTTTCGACTTGGAATGCGTACCGGCACTCAGGAGAGCGAATATAGTGGACAGGATGAGGATCGAAAGCTTTTTCATCAGAAGCCTCCCATGCCGCCACCCATGCCGCCACCCATGCCGCCGCCAAAGCCTCCACCGCCGAAGCCGCCCATGCCTCCCCCGGGTCCGCTCTGACCGCCATGCCCACCGTGGCCTCCGTGAGCTCCTCCCATGCCGAAGTTACCGTTGAGCACATCCATGGGATTCATGTGGTGACTGCCCCCTTGCCGACCGCTTATGGCGCTCATCGCCGAATTCATATGACTGCGGGCTTTGCTCTGCACCGCATGCATTCGGCTTTTCATCGAGGCCTGTTTGGCCCGCGCCCGTTCGCTTGCCGCGGCATGCTTGGCCTTCATCTCCTCCTGCTTGGCCTTCATCTGGGCCTGCAACTCCCGGGACTTCTGCATCGCCACCTCCTGAAGCTGGGAGATCATCGCTTTCTGCTGCTCCACATTCATGGAAGCGATCTGCGATTTGATTTCGTTCATGACGGCATAGGCCTGCTGGGGACTTGCAGTGCGATATTGGGAGATCAAGGCATCGATATCCTGACTTTTCTGACTCTTTGCAGTGTCGCCTCCGGATGAAGAACTCTTCCCCCGCGTTCCTTTCTGGTCCCGGGTTTCTTCATGACTGGCGCTCTTTGTCCCGGTACTATCGGCGGTTGCGGTAGAGCTCTTCCCATCCTGTGCGGAGGCGGTGTCGTCACTCTGCTGCACGCCCGTACGCCCGGAAGCGCCGGGATCCTGGCTGTTGCCCTCCATCATACCGCCCATCGTTCCCTGAGCCTGCTCCGCCGCGGCACCGGCCATCGCACCGCCGGTCGCGGCCGCTTCTGCCGCCGTCTCCTGACCGGCCGCCATGGCTTCCTGCGCCAAGCCCGTCCCCGTGGCCATCGCTTCTGTCACTATCCCGGCGGCTCCGTTTTCATTCTGTCCCTGGGCTTTGCCATCCGCAGCGGCACTCTCCTGGCTCTGGTCGGAAGCCCCCTTCGCATCGCCGGCCGCGGCCTTCGTTCCACCCTGCTGTGCCGTTCCATCCTCGCCCTTGGCGGCATCGCTCTGGTTCTGGGAGCTCTCTCCGTTCTGTGCGGAGGCGGTGTCGTCACTCTTCTGCGCGCCCGTACGCCCGGAAGCGCCGGGATCCTGGCTCTTGCCCCCCATCATACCGCCCATCATTCCCTGAGCCTGCTCTGCCGCGGCACCGGCCATCGCGCTGCCGGTCGCAGCCGCTTCTGCCGCCATCGCCTGACCGGCCGCCCCAGCCTGCGCTCCCTCATCCATTCCTCCCAGGAAATCGGCCTCGGTCACCGTCGTATCACCGAGCGTATCCATCGAATCACTCTCGGTATTTCCCTTTTGTCCACTTTGGCCATCGGTCGTTCCCATCGTTCCACTCTGTTGCTGGGTCGCTTGGGAGTCCGAGGCTCCGGTTTCCGCTGCCATGATGCCGTTGGAAAGCAACAGCGCACTCAACACCGCCGCAGCCGTCAAATTTATTTTTCTCATAGGATAATGCTCCTTCATTGAAATATTTGTAACGGTATCCTAGCGGGACTCCATTACTTTTCCATTACTTTTTTCAGATCGAGTCGCACCCGGGTCCCCTGCCCCGGTTCGCTCTCGAGGGCGATCCCGATCTCCTGGGCCTCGCAGAGAGTCTTGACGATATGGAGACCCAGCCCCAGGCCCCGTTCTCCTTCTTTATAATAGCGATGAAAAACCTTCTCAGGTCGCCGAATGCCAATGCCCGTGTCTTCGACCACGAGCTGGCTCCCCTCCAGCTTCAGCAGGACCGTTCCCCCCGGACGGTTGTATTTGGCCGCATTGCTCAGAAGATTGTCCACGATCCGGACGAAAGCCTCTTCGTTGGCCAGGAGCGTCACCCCTTCCGGAACCTCCAGGCGGAATCCGATCCCGGGATAGAGCTGTTG
>CAZGGT010000033.1:0-4848 GCA_964525335.1 uncultured Nitratifractor sp.
CCGGGGCACCGAACCGGTGGCGAGAATCAGCTTCTCGTAGCCGTAGACCTCCCCGCTCTGCCCCGTGGCGGTTTTGCGATCCGGGTCGAACTCCACGATCCGGTCGTGCTCCAGAACCACCCCCATCTTCTCCGCCCGGTCTCCGCAGGGGATCATGTCATCCTCGGGAGACTCCAGGAGATTGCCGAAGACATAGGGGATCCCGCAGGGGACCAGGGACTTCTCTTTCTCCTTCACTACCCGAACGCTCTTGTCGGGATAATACTGCCGGGAGGTGGCCGCCGCCACCATCCCCGCCGGGCCGCCGCCGATGATCAGAATGTCCCTCTTTTTCATGGAATCTCCTTCTCGTTTCACTTATTTGCTGCCCAGCCGGACGAAACGCCCGTAGAGCCCCCGGTCCCCCTTCTCCACCTTGATTTCAGCGTCGAAAGGAGGACGATGGTCCTTGAGAATGTAGCTCAGATCCTGAAGAACCAGGCCGTAGTTGTTTTTGAGGGGAAAGGTGATCTCCCGGATGTGGGAGCGGAGGAAGCGGTCCGCCAGCTTCCGGAGCAGGCAGCGGTAGACCGTTTCGTTGGCGATGTACTGGAGATAGTAATCCCGCATGGCGGCGATGTTGCCCAGCCAGGCACGCTTCTCGTCGGGGGAGAGCCCGGAGGCTTCGACCTTCTTCTCCAGCTCGGCGATCAGCTCCCGGGTTTTCTCCTCGGTCTCCTCCAACAGGGGATCGATCTCTTCGCAATACTCCCGGACCTTCGCCTCCAGCTCGCTGCCCGTATAGGGCTTGCTTCGGGGCTCGTGAAGATGCTGGCTCTCCTGCTCCGTATCGAAGTCCAGGGTCTCCAGCAGTTCGATGGCCGGGCTGAGGAAGGTGTAGCGATCCGGCTTGGTGTCATCGAAGGAGACTCCCCGATGGTTGACGATGGGCTTGGCGCCTACGTAGTGCAGTTTCATGACCTCACTCCTTTGTGGATGAATGGATGGCAGTTGTCCAAATTATAGCGAGATAGCCGTCGATACATGGCAGGGTCGATGCCGGACGCCACATCTTCGAAGCGAAAAACGATCCGAAAACCCGGCTCCGAAACGTTTGGGAGCGAGTCGCTCGAAAATCGGAACGCCTTCTCTTCCGAAAAAGTTTCCCGGCCGCAGACCGACAACCATTCACCGACAACTATCGACGATCGACCGATCACCCCACCGCCGCGAAGACCGTCCCGGCGAAGATCCCGAACCAGAGGGTCCCCGCCAGGAGGATCGCCTGGGCGGTGAAAGTGTTGGCGCTCAGCAGCTCCTCTTTCGCCCCCTTGGATTCGTCGAACCAGAGCTGCTTGACGATCCAGGCGTAGTAGGCGACGGAGAGGGCCGAGTTGAGCAGCGCGACAAGGACCGCCCACCAGAGGCCGGCGTCGACACCGGCGTAGAAGAGAATCGCCTTGCCCAGGAAGCCCGCCAGCAGGGGAATCCCCGCCAGGGAGAAGAGCTGGAGGGTGAAAAAGAGGGAGAGAACGGGGCTGCGCCCGCCCAGGCCCGCGATATCCTCCAGGCTCTCCATTCCTTTGCGTCGGAGCAGGTCCAGGACCAGGAAGACGGCGCTCTGCATGAAGAGGTAGGCGATGGCCATGTAGAGCAGACCCGTCAGGGCCATGCCGCTGCGCACCGCCGCATAGGCCAGGAGCATGTAGCCGGCGTGGGCCACGGAGCTCCAGGCGAGGATGCGGGCCAGTTTTTTCTGGGCCAGGGCCATGAAGTTGCCCACGGTCATGGTCAGCAGCGCCAGGGTCACCAGCACCGGCACCGTCAGGGAGAGGCTCCCCTTGAGCGCCGGGGCGAAGACGACGAAGGCCCCCAGGGCCGCCACGGTCTTGGCCGCCCCCGAGAGGAGCGCCGCGTGGTCGGCGCGGACCAGGGCGTAGGTATCCACCGCCCAGTTGTGCATTGGCACGATGGTGAGCTTGTAGAAGACCCCCAGGAGCATGATGAAAACCCCGGCGATGCCGTAGTAGCCGTTGAGGGCCTTGACGGGCTCCAGGAGCCTCCCGCCGTCGAGGGTGTAGAGGAAGGCGCCGAACATCAGGATGCCCGTCGCCATCGCCCCGGCGATGAAGATTTTGACCGCACCTTCCGCCTGCTCCCGGCTGCGGATCTGGCTCACCAGGACCACCGAGAGGAGGCTCACCGCCTCGAAGGCGACCAGGAAGGCCAGGAGGCTCCGGCTCTGGAGCAGGGCCACCGAGGCCGCCCCCAGGAAGAGGGTCTGGGTCATGGTGATCTCGTCGTCGGTATGGAGGACCACCGCCGCCAGGGCGAGGATCAGGACCGAGGTGAAGAGGGTCGAGACCCCCGTGGCGGCGAAGCCCGCCAGGCCCAGACCGTTGCCGGCGAAGAGCAGCCCCAGGAAGAGCACGCCCAGAGCCGCGAACCGGAGGACGCCTCCCCGATGCCAGAGCAGCGGCGAAAGCAGACCGCCGACAAACAGAATGGAGAAACTGCCGATCATGCCGCACCTCCTGTGGATGCCAGGGCGCCGAAGGCCCGGTTGATGACGTCGAAGAGCTCCGACGGGAAGAGGCCGAACCAGATGATCAGCACCGCGAAGATCGCCAGGGCGGCGAACTCCACCGGATGCATCCGGAAGTCGCCGCGCTCGACCGCGGGCGACATTTCACCGTAGATGACCCGGCGGAAGGTCCAGATGATGTAGCCCGCCCCGATCATGGAGCCCAGGGCGATGACGATGAGCCAGAGACCCCAGCGCTCGATTCCGGCGATGAGGATACTCAGCTCGCCGATGAAGCCGACGGTTCCCGGCAGCCCCAGGGCCGCCAGACCCGCCAGGACGAAGATGGCCGAGATCCAGGGGGCCTTCTGCATCAGACCGCCCATATCGCCCATCTGCCAACTGCCGGTCTTGTGGTGGAGGAAGCCGGCGATAAGGAAGAGGGGCGAAATGATGAGGGCGTGGCCGATCATCTCGAAGAGGGCCGCGCTGAGGCCGGCGTAGCTGACGGTGGCGATGGCCACGGTCACCAGCCCCATGTGGGAGATGGAGCTGTAGGCGACCATCTTCTTGAGATGGGTTTCGTAGAGGGCCATGAAACCGGCGTAGAAGAGCGTGACAAGCCCCAGGGCCAGAATGACCCAGGAGTAGTCCCGGGCCGTTTCGGGAAGCATCAGCACCGCCATACGGATCATGGCGTAGGCCCCCATCTTCAGCAGAACCCCCGCCAGGAGCACCGAGATGGGCGCGGGCGCCTGGACGTGGGCGTCGGGCAGCCAGGTGTGGAAGGGGAAGATGGGCATCTTCACCGCGAAGCCCAGGAAGAGCAGCCACCAGATCAGCACCGGCGTCGCCAGCATCGACTCCTTGACCAAGGCCATGTCGAAGGCCCCCGTCTGGGTGTAGATGAGGAAAAAAGCCAGGAGGATCAGCATCGAGGCGACGTGGGTGTAGAGGAAAAACTTCACCGCCGCGTAGACCCGGCGCTCCGCCCCCCAGATCCCCACCAGGAAATACATCGGCACCAGGGTCAACTCCCAGAAGATGAAGAACCAGAGCAGGTTGGTGCTCAGGAAGACCCCGTAGATGGGCCCGGCGAAGAGGATCAGCAGGGCATAGTAGGGGCCGGGGCGCTTCACCGTCCAGCTCGAGAGGGCCACCAGGATCAGCAGCACCGCCGTGAGCACCAGCATGATGGCGCTGAGAGTGTCGGCCTGGAGGGTCAGGGTGAAGTCGAAGCCCGGGATCCGCAGATACTCGCCCAGCATCCGATACCCCTCTTTGGGCACCTCGGCCAGGAGGCCGATGCTGTAGAAGAGCTGCAGGACGAAGAGCCCCAGGGCCACGATCCGGACCCACTCGCCGTGGCGGCGGCCGATCCAGCCGACGATCGCCGCCAGAAGGATCGGGAAAAAGATCAGAAGAAGGGTCGTCATGCCGCACCTCCTACGCTAAGCGCCAGCATCAGGAGCAGCAGCCCCAGGGCCATCGCCCGGGCGTTTTCGCCGCTGCGACGGGTCTCGGCTTTGCCGAACCATTCCGAAAGGCGCCGGGAGAGCGGCAGGGTGCCGTTGACCGCTCCGTCGACCAGGTGCCGGTCGCTCCAGTTGACCCCTTTGGCGACACTGCCGACGAGGAAATACCGGGCGAACCAGTGGATGAGCCGTTCGATGTAGTAGCCGTTGAAGAGGACCTGGTGGATCACCTGCATCAGGGGCTGGGCGGCGATCTTCTCCGTCAGGTCGAGACGCTTGACGTAGTAGAACCAGACCAGCCAGGCCAGCAGGGCGATGGAGAAGAGCATGAAGGGGAGCAGCCCCCCGATGTGGGGGAACTCCAGCCCCATCCCGCTGACCATCCGGGCGATGCTGTCCTGGAAGAAGCCCATGACCAGGGTCGCCACAGCCATGATCCCCAGGGGAGCCAGGATCCAGACTCGGGAGAGGGGCTTGAGCTCGGCGTAGAGTTTTTCGTCCCGGGGCTTGCCGGCGAAGGCGAGGGCCCAGAGCCGCCCACCGTAGGCCATGGAGAGCAGCCCCGCCACCAGGGTCAGGAGCGCCAGGATCCCGACACTCTGGGGATTGCTCAGGGCGTGGGAGATGACGGCGTCCTTGGAGTAAAAGCCGCTGAAGGGAGGCACGCCCGCGAGGGAGAGGACCCCCATTCCCATGAAGAGGGCCAGCAGGCTCAGCTTTTTGCCCAGGCCGCCCAGGCGCCAGAGATCTTTGACGTGGTGGGCCGCCATCATGATGGCCCCCGCGCTCAGGAAGAGGAGCGCCTTGAAGACGGCGTGGTTGACCAGGTGGGTCATCCCCGCCGCCAGGGAGCCGACCCCCAGGCCGACG
>CAZGGT010000034.1:0-7778 GCA_964525335.1 uncultured Nitratifractor sp.
CGATGATGAGGGTTTTGGCGGGCATGGATACCTCCTGAGGAAATTTGGAGTATTATATCGCATCATGGGGAGGAAAAAACGGCTGAAAATCTACGGGGGGATCGCCCTGGCGGCCCTGCTGCTCCTGAGCTTCGTCCGTCCCTACCGGGTCTCGGACATCAGCATGAACTACAGCCTGATGGACGGGGACCTGGTCTGGGTGGAGAACCTCACGGCGGGGATCCACGTTCCCAGCTTTTTCTTCTACGTCGACCGGCACCTCTGGAGCCGGGAGGTGGGGATCCGGCGGGGGGATATCCTCGCCTTTCGCCACCCCCTGGACCGCCGCCTTTACCTCAAACGCTGCGTCGCTCTTCCCGGAGACCGTGTCATGCAGCGGCACAAGAATTTCTACCTTCAGCTCGGAGCCGATTCGGAGCGGACCCGGCGCTTCGGCCTCCGCCATCACCTGCCCCTGGCCCGTCTGGAGGGGGAGTGGTGGCTGGAGAACCCCTACGCCCGGCTCTACGATGTGGTCCACGACAGCAGGGTCGTGGGACCGCCGGAGCTCATCGACTATCCCGCCACGATCCTCCCGCCCCACCGGTACTTCATGATGGGAGACTACCGGGACAACTCTACCGACAGCCGTTTCTTCGGGCCGGTTCCCTACGACTACATCTACTATCGGGTCTTCGAGGTCTGGCAGCGCAGCCGCACTCTGGAGGAGATGGCGGCGATCCGGCATCTCGACCACGATGCCTCCACCATGCATTCCGAAAAATATTAATTACTATTAAACCCTTTTTCTGTTATAGTGCCGTCATGAAGTCGTGTAGCGACAATCTGCGAAAACCGGGAGAAAACTTATGAAAAAGATCGTATTGGCCCTCTGCGCCGTCTGGAGTCTCCAGGCTGCGGATCACAGCCTCTATCAACATTCGTTCGAAGTGGTGGGAAGCTATGCCTTCAACAGCGACGACATGCTCCTCAAAGACGATTGGGGCTGGGGACTCCGCTACAACTACAATATGGATACGGTCAATCCCTGGGAGATCGGAGCGTTCCAGTTCGCCTTCGACTATCAGTTCGACAGCGATTACGTCGGAGGCGGCAGCAGTTCCGTTTATCGCTGGGGAGTGAATGCCCTCTGGTACGCGGACAATCCCAGTCCCGTCACTCCCTTTGCCCTGTTGGGAGTCGGAGCGCAGTTTTTCAGTGACGATGCCCATGGGACCTCCGACGGAATATTTGGTGCCATTGGTGGCGGGGTGGAGTACCAGTTCCGGGGAGATTTCGCTCTGGTGGGCGAGGGAAAATATCTTTACGGCGGAGATGAAAGCGCATTCCTGACGACGGTCGGATTCAAATACAGCTTCGGTCAGTAAGAGTTCCGTTTTGGAGGAGATTCTCAACAATCTGGCTCTCTACGGATACATCATTCTCGCCGTCTACTCCTTCGGGGGCGGCATGGTGGCGTTGGCGGGTGCCGGCATTCTCTCGGCCCTGGGAAAGATGGATATCGGTTGGTCGATCCTGGTGGCTACGGCGGCCAATTTCCTGGGGGATACGGTGCTCTTCTGGCTGGCACAAAGCAACAAAAAAGAGGTAATGAAGTATCTGCGCAAGCACCGCCGCAAAATCGCCTGGACCAATCTGCTGATGCGCCGTTACGGCTGGATGACCGTCTTTCTCCAAAAATACATCTACGGGGTCAAAACCCTGGTGCCCATCATCATGGGGCTTTCCCGGTACGATTTCAGAAAATTCGTACTGCTCAATTTGTTCGCTTCGATTCTCTGGGGACTGGTCGTTGGGTTGGGCAGCTACTGGTTTTCCGAAGCGGTCCGCCGCTTTTTTTCCTAGATTTCGCGCTGTTTTTTCTTCCCGGTTCCCGGGAGATCCGCTCGTTCCGAACCAGGAGGATCCGGCGGCGTTTATGACTTCCGCCGCATTCGCATCGCCGGGAAAAATCTCCCCCCGCCGTCCGAGAGCGGGAAGCGTTACGATACCGCCTTCTACGCCTCGATCGCTTCGGGGGAGGGCACTACCGCTTCTCCGCCGATCCAGACCGCTTCCGCTTCCCGGGTGTGAAGGATGGTATGGAGGGCGAGAGATTCGGGGCGGGGGCAGGCCTGGGGAAGGCGGGCCAGGGCGAAATCGGCGGGGGCTCCTGCTTCGATGCGGCCGGCGTCGCTGCGGATGGCGTGGGCCGCATCGAGGGTGACGGCCCGGAGGAGTCGTTCGGCCAGGGGTTCCAGAGGACTCCGATGGTGGAGCATGAGGGCGGCCCGCATCTCGTCGAAGAGGTCGAGGGACCAGTTGGAGCTCCGCCCGTCGGTCGCCAGGGCGATGGGGACGCGCCGGTCTTCGATGGGATAGCGTCCGCAGTCCAGGAGGCGGTTGGAACGGGGGCAGTGGGCGACGTGGTGGCCCTCGGCGGCCAGGCGTCCCCGCTCCGCGTCGGTGGTCTGGACGGCATGGACGAAGAGCGAGGGGTAGCCGTCGAAATGCGCCAGGAACTCCTCGATGGTGGTGACCGGTTTCGTCGTTCCCAGGTAGCGTTCGAAAAAGTCCCGGAAGCCTCCGGAGGCGCTCTCCAGCCACTCCCGCTCGTAGGGGGATTCGAGGAAATGGGTGGAGAGAGGCATCGCCTCCTCCCGGGCGAGGGCGACGGCCCGCCGGACGGCAACGGGGTGGACGGAGTGGGGGGCGTGGATCGCCACGGCGGGGGTGATCCGATCCCGTTCGGCGTCGAGGCGGGAAGCGTCGACCCGCTGGAGGAAATCCCGGTAGAGGGCGTCGATCGTCGCCGGATTGGATCCGACGATTTCGTTGAAGAAGGTGACCCGCTGGGGGACGCGCCGGCACACTTCCAGGTCGGCCCCGAAGGTGGAGATCGCCCCGAAACTCGTCACGCCGCTTCGGAGCATCTCCCGACAGGCCGCTTCCATGACGGCGTCGTCCGCTTCGTTGACCAGGGTGTCCCGCTCCCGGATCACGCTGTCGAGCCAGCGCATGAAGTCTCCGTAGTCCAGGCGGGTGCAGTTGGCGGAGTATTCCAGATGGACATGGACGTTGAGAAAACCGGGGTAGAGGATGGAGCCCTCTCCCAGCTCCCGGAGTTCCCCTTCGGGGAAGCGGCGGCGCAGGGCTTCGGGTGTGTCGATGGCCCGGATGTGTTTGTCGAAGGCGACGGCCAGGCCGCTCCGATAGCCGTCGGGCAGATAGAGATATTCGGGAAAGAGCAGGGTGATCATGGTCTCACTTTTTGGAGAATTATAACACTTAATCACTCCTTAATGCCACTTGGAATAAAATGGCTCCTCATCTATCCAAACCACATACTCAAAAGGAACAGCCATTATGAAAGTCGTCGTCATCCAAGGACCCAATCTCAACATGCTCGGAGTCCGCGAGCAGCACATCTACGGCCCCATGAAACTGGAGCAGATCCACGAACAGATGAAAAAGTTCGCCCAGGAGAACGGCCTGGAGATCGAATTTTTCCAAAGCAATCTGGAGGGAGAAATCGTCGATCGGATCCAGGAGTGCATGGGGGACGCCCACGGCATCATCATCAACCCCGCCGCCTACAGCCATACCTCCATCGCCATCCGCGACGCCCTGGCGGCCGTCGCGATTCCCGCCATCGAGGTGCACCTGAGCAACATCCACGCCCGGGAGGATTTCCGCAAAAAATCGATCACCGCCGAGGTCTGCGCCGGAGTCATCGCGGGCATGGGACCCTTCGGTTATCACCTGGCCATGATCGGGATCACCCAGATCATGAACGAGATCCGCGCCGCCCACGAGGCGCAGCGCCAGCAGCAACAGCAGCAGGGATAACTCCTTGAAAAACCGCATCCACCGCGACGAGAGCGCCCTCTACTACGAGTGCGGCTACAGCTGCGACAACGCCATCTGGCTGAAGCTGGGGAACGACGCGTGGTTGTTCACCGACGGACGCTACGCCGTGGAGGCCCGGGAGGCGGTCCGGGGCGCCGAGGTCGTGGTGGTGCAGGATATCGTGGCGGCCGCGGCCAAACGGCTCAAAAAGGCCGGGATCAAGCGCTGCGCCTACGACCCCAAAGAGTGGGACTGCGCCCGCTTCGCCCGACTCGATCCCCGCAAAAAGATCCGCTGGAGCGCCCATCCCGATCTCTCCCACAAACGGCGGATCGTCAAGACCCCGGAGGAGATCGCCCTGTTGCGCAAAGCCTCCCGACAGGGGGCCAAAGCCTTCGACCGGATCGCCAAGGCGTTTTCCCGGGAGGGGTTCGGAACGGACGAGCGGGCGCTCCATTTCCTCGCCGAGCGGATCCTGCGCAAAGAGGGGCGGCGGGAGTTGAGCTTCGATCCCATCGTGGCCATCGGTCCCAACGCCGCCAAACCCCATGCCCGACCCACCGACCGGAAGTTGAAGAAGGGGGATCTGCTCCTGCTGGATGCCGGCGTCAAATACCGGCGCTACTGTTCCGACCGGACCCGGACGGTCCGGGCGGTCAAGGGATTCGAGTTTGGGACCCTCCAGGGCTTCCGTTCCAAAAAGATGCAAAAGGTCTACGATACGGTCCTGCGGGCCCACGACCGGGCCATCGACAAGGCCCGCAGCGGGATGCGGGCCCGGGAGATCGACGCCCTGGCCCGGGAGGTGATCGAGCGGGCGGGATTCGGTCCCTACTTCGTCCACTCCACCGGGCACGGCGTCGGCTTGGACATCCACGAGATGCCCTACATCGCCCGGCGGAGCAAGACCCGGATCGAAGACGGCATGGTCTTCACCATCGAGCCGGGGATCTATCTGCCCGGAGAGTTCGGGATCCGCATCGAGGATACGGTGGTGATGGATCGGGGCCGGGCGGAGATCCTTTGAGGGGACGGCCGTGGCCCGATACCGTCGTCCCGTCGCCCCGGGCCTTTTTTGGCTCCGTACCGAGGGGTTCCCCCGCCGATGGCGGGAGGCGTCCCGGCGGGGGGCGCGGGTCTGGTTGGGGATCGGGGGCAATCTGGAAGATCCTCCCCGCCGGTTCCTCCGCCTGGTGCGCTGGATGGAACGGCAGCGGGATCTCCATCCGGTGGAGTGTTCGCCGATCCTGATCAATCCCCCCTTCGGCTATCGGGATCAGCCCGAATTCTACAATGCGGTCCTCTTGCTGCGGACCCCCCTCGGTCCCCGGGCGCTGCTTCGGCGGATGCTGGAGGCGGAGCGGCGCTTCGGGCGCCGCCGGAGCTTCCCCAACGCCCCCCGGACCCTGGACCTGGATCTACTCTTCTACGAAGGGCGCCGGATCGGGCGTCCGGAGCTGAAGATTCCCCATCCCCATTGGCGGGAGCGTCCCTCCGTGATTCTCCCCCTGGCGGAGATGGACGAGTTGCCCCCCAGACTACGACGGACGGCCCTGCAACGATGGGGCCGCTGACCCAAAGGAGACCCATGGTCGAAGAGACCTTCGAAGCCCCCACCCCCAAAGAGGCCTTCGCTCTGGCGAAGGAGAAGTACGGACATTTCAGCGATCTGCAGCTGCTGCGGGCCCGGCAGGTCGTCGGGAGAGACGGTCGGCTCGTGGCGGAGATCACGGTGGCGGTCCCCCAGAGCGACTACCTGGCCAGTATCGGCATCGACGAGGAGGAGGCGCTGCTCGACGAGGTGGCCCAGCTCAAGGCCCGCCTGGAGCGGATGCGTGCGGTCGCGGGAATCCCCTCGCCCTCTCTGGAGGCGGTGGAACGGGTGGTGAGTCTGCTGGAGAGCAAAGGGTTGCGCCGGGAGTGGCTGCTCCAGCGCCTGGAGCCGATGCTGGGCAGTACGGTGGCGGAGGATGAACGGCTGCTCCTGAGCTATCTGCTGGAAGAGATCGACGAGGGGCTGGCGATCCAGGAAGAGGATCTTTCCCGGCGGCGGGTGATGATGATGGTCGGTCCCACGGGAGTGGGCAAGACCACCACCATCGCCAAGCTGGCCGCCCGATACTCCTACATGCTGGATCGGGACTACCGGGTCGCCCTGATCAACCTGGACACCTGGAGGGCCGGCGCCTACGAGCAGTTGGACAACTTCGCCAAGATTCTCCATCTGGAGCATCGACAGGCCCGGGATGTCGCCTCCTTCTCCCGCGATCTCGACGAACTGAGCGACTACGACGTGATCCTGGTGGATACCGCCGGTATCTCCCCCTACGATACCGATCGGCTGATCCAGACCGTCGAATTTCTCAAAAGCGTCCGGGACCGGGAGATCTCCACCAATCTGGTGGTCTCCGCCACCGCCAAATACGAGGACATCCGGGAGATCTACGAACACTTCTCTTTCATCAACGTCGAGAGCGTACTGGTGACCAAGTTCGACGAGACGAAACGGGTGGGGGATCTCATCGCCTTTCTGACGGAAAAGCGCCTGCCCGTGAGCTACCTGAGTACGGGACAGCGGGTTCCCGACGATCTCGTGCCGGCGGACCGGGAGCGGATTCTCGCTCAGTTCGCGGGAGAGTTGGATGGCTGATCTCCAGCTCCAGCATCTCAACCGTTCCCGGGTGGCGGCCCTGAGGCGGGAGGAGCCCTACCTGCGTCTCGACCCCTTTTCCCTCTCCCGGAAAAAATGGGCCAAGGCGGCGGAGGGAGACTGGATCGATCTCGGGGAGGAGGCTCCACGCCTGGAAGTGGCCCGGGACGGCCGGAAGATCGCCGACGCCTTCGTCGTCCCCGGTGGGATCCGGATCGTGGAAGCGGTCCGCGGGGAAGGGGAGGAGCCGCCACGGGAAGCGAAGCGCATCGTCCTGGAGGGGCGGATTCTGGTCCTCCCCGCGGAGCGCCTCGAACCCGGAGGGCTTCTGGAACTCTCCCGGCACCTGACGGAGCGCATCTATCTCTATGAGCTTGGCGGAGGGCTCCAGGCGGTGGCCGGGCTTCTGCGTCATCCCGGGGGGTATGCCCTGGAACTCCTGGAGCGTTCCCATGGCTGAACGGGTTCTCGTAGGGATGAGCGGCGGCGTCGATTCCACCGTGGCCGCGCTCCTGCTTCAGCGGGCAGGGTATGCGGTGACCGGCGTCTATATGAAGCTCCACGACAACGACGCCGATCACGAAGAGAATTACGCCAAGGCGCAGCGGGTGGCGGAGCACCTGGGGATCGAGGTTCACTTTCACGACATTTCGGAGCTCTTCCGCCGGGAAGTCTACGACTACTTTGTTGAGGAGTACCGGGCCGGTCGCACGCCCAATCCCTGTGTCGTATGCAACCGCCAGATCAAGTTCGGGAAGATGCTGGAGTACGCCGACAGCCTGGGGATCGGGAAGGTCGCTACCGGCCACTACCTGCGGACCGACGGCCGGTTCATCTACATGGCCAAGGACCGTAACAAAGACCAGAGCTACTTTCTGGCGGAGGTGCGGCGGGAGGTGCTGCCGCGGCTGCTTTTCCCCCTGGGGGAGATGCTCAAGGAAGAGGTCCGGGCGATGGCTGCGGAGATCCCGCTGCTGCGCTCCATCGCCGAGCAAAAGGAGAGCAGCGAGATCTGCTTCGTGGAGAACGACTACACCGAAATTCTCCAGCGGCATATGGCGATCGATCGGGAGGGGGAGGTCCTCGACGAGGCGGGCAACGTCGTGGGCACCCACAGGGGCTACATGCACTATACCGTCGGCAAACGCCGGGGCTTCACCGTCCGGGGCGCCCACGATCCCCATTATGTGCTGCGGCTCGATCCCGAGCACAACCGCATCGTGGTCGGCAAGCGGGAAGCGTTGGCGGAGCGCTCTTTCGCCGTCGACACCCTCAACCTCTTCGAGGATCGGACCGCCTT
>CAZGGT010000035.1:0-7348 GCA_964525335.1 uncultured Nitratifractor sp.
ATCCGCTCGATGGCGGGGCCGGAGAGGACGGGATGGGTACAGCAGGCCATGACGCTGTGGGCCCCCTTCTCCTTGAGGGCGGCGGCTCCTTTGACCATGGTCCCGGCGGTATCGATCATATCGTCGATGAGGATCACATCCTTGCCCTCCACGTCGCCGATGATGTTCATCACCTCCGCCACGTTGGCCCGTTCCCGGCGCTTGTCGACGATCACCATGTCCAGGCCCAGTCGGCTGGCGAAGTAGCGGGCCCGGGCGACCCCTCCGATATCGGGGGAGGCGATGACGGGATTGGCGAAATTTTTGGAGCGGATGTAGTCGATGAAGAGGATGGCGCCGTAGAGGTTGTCCACGGGGATGTTGAAAAAGCCCTGGATCTGGGAGGCGTGAAGGTCCACGGTGACGACCCGGGTGATTCCCGCCGTCTCCATCATGTCAGCGACGAGCTTGGCGGAGATGGGGACCCGGGGAGCCGCTTTGCGGTCCTGGCGGGCATACCCGTAGTAGGGAACGACGGCGGTGATCGACCGGGCGCTGGAACGCTTGAGCGCGTCGGTCATGATGAGCAGTTCCATCAGATTGGCGTTGGCCGGAGCGCAGGTGGGTTGGATGATGAAGACATCTTTTCCCCGGACACTCTCTCCGATCTGGACGCTGATCTCCCCGTCGGAGAAGCGGTTGATCTTGGCTCCGGAGAGGGGCATCTCCAGATAATCGGCGATGGACTGGGCAAGCTCGGGATTGGCGGTACCGGAAAAGAGCATGTAATTACTCATCGTTGTCAGACCTTTTGGAAGATTCTCGTCCGCGTGGACGTAGAGGTATATTTTACTCCAAGAATCGTTAAAGGCCTCCTCGTGAAAGTGCTTTTCCGTTACAATCACGGTATGAAATGGTTCGGAACGTTGAAACGGATACTAAACGGGTGGCTGGAGGAGAATCCGTCCACCCTCCCTCTTGTCGCGGAACAGCTGCATCTCTACGCTGCACGCAGCCTGCGCTTTCTGCTGATCGTCACCACCGCGCTGGTGGTTCTGCTCCTCGGCCGGGTCCCCGGAACCATTCTCGCCGCCTGGTATCTGCCCCTCTCCCTCCTCATCCTCAGCCGTCTTTACGATCTGACGATCCATCAGGAGGTATTGGATCCCCGGACGGAGATCGAACCTCTACGAAACTGGGTTCGCCGTTTCCGGAACAAAGCCTTGCTCACCGCCCTCATGGTTGGGATCGCCGTTCCGCTCTTTCATCCCTATCTGGATCCGGTCTATCTCCGCTTCCTCCTCTTCTTTTTCGTCATCGGCACCTCCGCCGGCGCTCTGGCCGCCCTCTTTCCCAGCGAACGGCTCGTGACGCTCTACATCGTACTGCTCAACCTCCCTCTTTTCCTCTTTCTCCTCTTCAACGAAAAGCCCTATACGCTGGCCGCGGCTTTGATCCTGGTCTTCTACATCATCGTGCTGCTCGTAACCGGTCAGACCAGCCGACGCTTCATGTTTCGCGTCTGGGAACAACAAAAAAAACTCCGGGCCAAAGAGCGGGAGCTCCACGCTCTCTTCGAACAGACCCCGACGCCGATCTTCTATTTCGACACCGACCTGAAAATCCGAAAATACAACCAGGCGTTCCAGACATTCTTCAAGCTTCCCCCCGATCTCTCTCTGGACCGTTTCGACCTGAGAAAACTCCAGGACGCCCGGGCGGTGAAACTGATGCAACAGGTGCTTCGGACACGCCAACCCATCCTCTACGACGGCAACTACCTCTCCACCTTCAACCCCGATGAATACTGGCTGCAGGCCCAAATCGCCCCGCTCTTCAACGAAGAGGGAGAACTGATCGGCGGCATCGTCAGTTTCCAGGACAAAACCGCAGAAAAACGGAGCATCGACCACCTGGAACAGCTGGCGGGCCACGATCTGCTCACCGGACTCGGCAATCGACGCAGTTTCTACCGGACCCTCGACCGTCTCGTCCGGGAGAACGAAGAGGAGAAGCTCTCCCTGCTCTTTTTCCTCGATCTGGACCGCTTCAAACCCATCAACGACACCCTGGGGCACCAGACGGGGGACCAGGTCCTTCAGGAGGTCGCCCATCTCCTGAAAGAGACCGCCCCCCAGGCGGAAATCTTCCGGCACGGAGGCGACGAATTCATCATCCTCGATCCCCATTGCTGCCAAAGCACGGAGGATGCCAAAGCGCGGGGCGAAGCCTTCGTCTCCACTCTGGAGAACCTGCTGCGCACCCGCATCATCATCGACGGCTACCATCTGCCGATGAACGGAAGTGTCGGGATCGTCATCATCACTCCCCAGATGCGGGATTCCGACGAAATCATCCGCCGGGCCGACATCTCCATGTACCAGGCCAAAAATTCCAAAAGCAGTTTCGCCTTTTACGACAGGCAGATGGATGTGATCCGGCAGAAAAGTTTCTATCTTCACCAGGGATTGCGGCGCGACGAAATCGACAGCCAGCTGCGTCTGGAATACCAGCCCATCGTCACTCTCGAACAAGGTCGGATCGTCGGGGCGGAAGCCCTCGTCCGATGGGAGCATCCGACTCTCGGCCTCCTGCGCCCCGACGAATTCATTCCCCTGGCCGTGGAAAACGGTGAGATCGGCCGGGTCGGGCAGTGGGTCGCCCGGGAGGTCTGCCGGACCCTCGCGGAGATCCGTCGGGAGTTCCCCGATAGTTCTCTGAAATACCTCGCGTTCAATCTCGACGCCCGGGAACTGCACTACAACGATTTCGCCGGATACCTGGAGAACCTTCTGAAACAGTATGAGATCCGTCCCGGGGAGCTGGTCCTGGAGCTCACCGAAAACACGCTGATCGACAATTTCGACCAGATCCGGGAAATTCTCACCCGTCTGCATCAAAACGGGATCTGTTGGGCCATCGACGATTTCGGAACCGGATACTCGTCCCTCTCCTATCTGGAACGGCTCTCCTTCGATATTCTCAAAATCGACCGGAGTTTCACCCGGACGCTCGAACACAATGACGACTCGCTGTTCCTGGTCCAACACGTGTTGGAAATCGCCAAACATCTGGGATATCTCGTCACCATCGAAGGCATCGAAAACGAAAAGCAGATCGCCCGCCTGCAATCGATCGGATCCGCTCTTCAGGCCCAGGGATTCCACTACCACCGGCCCCTGAAGAAAGAAGCTTTTTTCCGACTCCTCGCGACGTCGGAAACTCCACCTCCCCGATAATGCGCCAAGGAGCACCATGTACCTCTTCGCCGACCGCCTCTACCGCCGCGACGAAATCACCCTCGACGACAGCCGCAAGCAGGTGATCTTCACCACCGTGCACAACGAACAGATCCTTCAATGGCTTCGGGATCACGACTTTCCCGAAAGCTTCATCGAGGATATCCAGAGCGAAGATCAGAGCATTACCTACGAGGAGTACGACCGCTTCAAGCTCATCATCCTCAAATATTTCGTCGAGGATCCCGACGACCGACTCCACTACGAAGGGGAAAACGTGGTGATCGTCGTCACGGAAAACACCTTTCTCTTCCTGGGGCGGACCCAACGTACCATCAAGGAACTCAGCGCCCGACTCTACAAACGCTACCGACAAAGCGACAGCCTGGAGTACATCACCTATACCGTCATCGACATCATGGTCGACCACACCATGTGGGTCATCGACCGGATCGACGATATGCTCGAAGAGATCGAAGATCGGATCTTCGCCGAAGACCTCGACGAACAGGAGGTCCAGAAGCACCTCTACTTCGCTCGGCGCACCCTCAACCGGATCGCCAAACTCTCGGTACAGTCCAACGACGTGGTCAACAAAATCTACAACCACTTTCCCGTCAAAACGCGGGAAAAACTCCGCTACGAATTCATCGACCTCAAGGAACACCTCTCCTTCTCCATCAACGAGTCCAAAGCCTACCTGGACCGCACCGGATACCTCCAGACCCTCCTCATGGGCTTCCTGAGCAACCGGATGAACCAGGCGATGCAGCGCCTGGCGGCCATCAGCCTCATCTTCCTGCCTCTGACCTTCATCGTCGGCAACTACGGAATGAACTTCAAACACATGCCGGAACTGGAGTGGACTTACGGATACGCCCTGGTCTGGGGCCTCAACCTCGCCATCGCCTGGTTCATCTACCGCTGGCTCAAAAAACGGAAGTGGATCTGAATCCATGAAGATCTCCACCACCCCTTCCGTCGTCGTACGGATTCTTCTCTGGCTGATTCTGCTTCTGGGCGGTGCCTGGCTGAGCATCGCCAACGATCTCGTAGCCTTCCGGAAGCTCTTCGCCTCCCCCCTCTGGCACCTGTTCAGTTTCGTTCTGGGATGGACGGTCACCGGTTTCGCGTTTCGGGCCGCCGCCTCGGGAGGACGGGAACTGGCACGGCAGGGACGGGAGGGGGAGATCCCCCGACTGGAGACCAACCGCCTGGTCACCACCGGCATCTACGCCTGTACCCGCCATCCCATGCTCTTCGGCCTCACCCTCCTCCCCCTGGGCGTGGCCCTGCTCCTGGGTTCGCCGACCTTTATCCTGGTCGTCGCGCCTCTGGAAGCCCTCTTCATCCTGGCGATGATCCTCACCCTCGAAGAGCGTGAAGCCGTCGCCAAATTCGGAGAAGCCTACCGGGAATACAGGAAACGGACTCCTCTCATTCCCCGGACCGGGGAATGCTGGAGAAAGCTTTTCGGGGCTGCGTCGGAGGACGAGGAGAAATAGCGACCGACCCGTCCCTCCGGGAATCTGATTGCAGGATCTATTCCCTACGGATCGCTGCCCGCTTTTCTTCCCGGACAAGCCGCTCGATCCCCTCCAGCCCCCCGACGGCGAAGCCCCAGCCCAGCGCGGGATCGATCTCCGGCTCCCGGGGGTTGAGGCGGATCACCCTGCCCCCGAAGCGGCGGGCGATCCCCTCGGAGGTCCTGCGCACCGTCGGTACGGCGGTCCCCGCCCCGATCTCCACGATCGCCAGGGACGACCCCCGTACCATAAGACGCTGGAGAAAATCCTCGAAACGCTCCTCCTGGGCCTCGGTGCGGCTCGCATCCCATCCCCAGTCGCCAAACATCAGGATGTTGGGCCGGGCGGTGGCGCCGCATCGGGGGCAGCGGGGCCATTCCAGGGCCCGGAAACGTTCCCGGTCGATGGGCACCTCCACCTCCTCGGCACTCCAGATACCGCTCCCGCACCGCGTACACTGGAGATGGTGGATCGAGCCGTGGCACTCCACGATCCGCTCCGGGTCGTAACCCGCCTTCTGAAACTGTCCGTCGACGTTGGAGGTAAAGACGAAATATTCGCTTTTGCGTCTCCCCGCTTCTAGCAGCATTCCGAAGCCCGCATGGGGAACGGTCTCCCGGTAGAGCCGGAGCCGGTGGCCGTAGAAGGCCCAGGCCAGGGCCGGATCCTCTTCGAACCAGTGGGGATTGGCCAGCTCGACGAAGCTCAGCCCCAGGCGTTTCGCCTCCGGATAGGCCCGCCAGAACCCTTCGTTCCCCCGAAAATCCGGCAGGCCGCTGTCGACCCCCATCCCCGCCCCCGCCGTCACCAGCAGGGCATCGGCTTCTTGGAAACATTCGATCGCTTCATCCCACTCTTTTGTGTCCATGCATAGACTCCTTTGGGATATTCTACTTTTTTATTGACTGTTAAGTCTATGGATTGCTATTCTTAAAAAAATTGAATGGAGGAAACGATGAGGAGAAAATGGCTGGCCTTGATTGCCATGATCGTCGTGATGAGCGCTGACGGGACGGCGGGGAAGATCGTCGTCCATGACCTGTGTCCTCCGAAGAAAGTCCGTATCCACATTGAAAACCTGCAAGGAAAAACCCTCATCGACCATACCTTGGTAGAGCCCAAAAACGATACGCCGCTGGTTATCAGACTCGACCCCTCCCGGGAATACCGGTTCCGGATCGAAACCTTCCCTCCCGGGGTACAATGCTATTTCAAAGGAGCCCGGGGGGACAGGCTACCTCCCGATCCCGATCTGATCTGCGACTGCCTCCAGCAGGTGGACAAGAACGGGAGGATCAATATCCGTCCCGGGAAATGGCACCTGACGGGCAAGCTCATGATCACTTCGGGCCCGACCCTTCCTCTGGCTCCCCTCAATGTGGACGAGACGCTCTGCATCAAAGATCCGATGAAAGTTTTCTCCGCCAAAGAGGTCTCCCAGGTCGACGATCCCGACTGCAAAATCGTCTCCCTCCATCAGGGATATACGGAGGCCACATACCGGCGTCTCGGACCCAACTGCGACATTCGGGGCACCCTGCACTACCGAGGCGACCGCTTCGACGCCGACATCTTCTACCCGGGTATTCCAAACCAGACACCGGACTCCCACGCCTACCTCAGGGGCCAACGCATCGGTGACTGCCCGTAAAAGACGGAATACCGTCCCCGGAAAGACCTCCCCCAACACACCCAATACCCAACCACCAAATCCATCCCCTTCTCTCCCATTTATTCACTACCCAATCCCTTTCACTTCCACTCCTTACTTATCTCCTACTCTCTTACTTCTTACTTATTACTTCTTACCTGTCACTTGATCGCTCCCCTACGCTATAATTCCCCAATCGTTTTTTCCGGAGTACCCATGTCCTTTTTCAGCTACGAGACTCTCAAATCCCTGATGTTCCGCCTCGATCCCGAAAACGCCCACACCCTCGCCGGGCTGGGGCTGCGGGTCCTCCCCGCCTGCCCGCCGGCCTGGAACGCCATGGTCGAGCGCTACTTCGTCGACCACCCCGCCCTGCATCAGACCCTCTGGGGCCGCACCTTCCGCAACCCCGTGGGCCTGGCCGCGGGCTTCGACAAAAACGGCGACTATGTCCGGGGCACCCCCGCTCTGGGCTTCGGCTATACAGAGATCGGCACCGTCACCCCCCGGCCCCAGCCCGGCAACCCCCGCCCTCGGCTCTTCCGGCTGGTGGAGGATCGCTCCATCCAGAACGCTATGGGCTTCAACAACAAGGGTGCCCACTACATGATCCGCCGCCTCAAGAAGCTCCGCTTCTTCGACTATCCCGTGGGGATCAACATCGTCAAGGACACGGCCACCCCCGAGAAGGAGGCCCTCCGGGACTACGAAACCCTCTTCAAAGCCTTCCGGGACTACGGCACCTACATCGTCATCAACATCTCCAGCCCCAACACCCCCGGCCTGCGGGATCTCCAGAACGAAGCCTTCATCCGGGAGGTCTTCCGCATCGGACGGGAGATCACCGAACGCCCCATCCTCCTGAAGATCGCGCCGGACATGAGCGCCGATCAGGCCCTGGAGCTCTGCCGCACCGCCGTGGAGGCGGGGGCCGCCGGCATCATCGCCACCAA
>CAZGGT010000036.1:0-8974 GCA_964525335.1 uncultured Nitratifractor sp.
CCTTCCCGACTTATGGCACAATCGCATCATGCGTCTTTTCATCGCCTCGCCGGCCAGACTCTATGATTATACAGGATTGCGGAAGGAGTTTTCCGAAGTACTGGAGGGAACATGGGTGCAGGAGGAGAGCCTCCACCTCACTTGGGTCTTCCTGGGAGAGGAGCCCGCGGCGGGTCCCTGGATCGAAAAGCTCCGGAACCTGACTCCGCCGAAGAAGCCCGTCCCCCTGCGAAAACTGGGCAGCTTCGGCCGTCCACCCCGGGTCTTCCACGCCAAAGCGGAGGAACCCGCTCTTTACGTAAAAGCCCGCCAATTCCGGGAAGCCGGATTCGAACTCCACCGCTTCACCCCCCACGTCACCCTCTGCCGCATCAAAAGGATCCGCGACTGGCGGCGCTACAAGGAGCTGTTGAAAGCCTACGAAGAAAAAATTCTGGGGGAAATCTCTGAGGAAATCATTCTATACGAAAGTATTCTGACGAAAGAGAGGGCTATTCACAAAAAAATAGTAAGCGTCACAAAGTGACACCCACCAAAACTCTTCACTCTTAACTTTTCACTCTTCACTCCGAACGGCACCGCCGTTCGGCTTATCCGTTTCGCTTCTCGATGATCTCTTTGGCGACGTTGGCGGGAACCTCTTCGTAGTGGTCGAACTCCATCGCGTAGGTGGCCCGTCCCTGGGTCATGGAGCGCAGGTCGGTGGAGTAGCCGAACATCTCCGCCAGGGGGACGAAGGCGTCGACGATCTTGTTGCCGGCGCGGTCGCCCATGCCGTTGACCTGTCCGCGGCGCTTGGAGATGTCGCCGATGACGTCACCCATGTACTCCTCGGGGACCTCCACCTCGACCTTCATGATGGGTTCGAGGATGACGGGGTTGGCCTTTTTGGCCCCCTCGCGGAAGCCCATGGATCCGGCCAGTTTGAAGGCCATCTCGGAGGAGTCGACCTCGTGGTAGCTTCCGTCGTAGAGGGTGACCTTGACATCCTCGACGGGATAGCCCGCCTGGATACCGCGCTGCATCGCCTCCTGGATTCCCTTGTCGACGGCGGGGATGTATTCCTTGGGGATGACCCCGCCCTTGATCTCGTCGACGAACTCGTAACCGGCCCCCTGCTCCTGGGGCTCGATCTTGAGGAAGACGTGTCCGTACTGTCCGCGTCCTCCGGTCTGCTTGGCGTACTTGTACTCCTGGTTGACGGGGGTCTTGATGGTTTCGCGGTAGGCGACCTGGGGAGCGCCCACTTCCGCCTCGACCTTGAACTCCCGCATCATCCGGTCGACGATGATCTCCAGGTGCAGCTCTCCCATTCCGGAGATGATGGTCTGGCCGGACTCTTCGTCGGTGGAAACCCGGAAGGAGGGGTCTTCCTGGGCCAGCTTCTGGAGGGCGATTCCCATCTTCTCCTGGTCGGCCTTGGTCTTGGGCTCGACGGCAACGGAGATGACGGGATCGGGGAACTCCATCTTCTCCAGGATCACCTTGTCCTTCTCGTCGGCCAGGGTATCCCCGGTGAGGGTGTACTTCAGGCCGACGACGGCGCCGATCTCCCCGGCGTAGAGGTTGCTGATCTCCTCCCGCTTGTTGGAGTGCATCTTCAGCAGGCGTCCGATCCGCTCCTTCTTGCCCTTGGAGGTGTTGTAGACGTAGCTGCCCGCATCCAGGATTCCGCGGTAGACGCGGATGAAGGTGAGCTGCCCGACGAAGGGGTCGGTCATGATCTTGAAGGCCAGAGCCGCGAACGGGCCGTCGTCGGTGGACTCGACGAAGACTTCGGTCCCGTCCTCGTACTCGCCCCGGATGGGGGGAACTTCGGTGGGAGCGGGGAGGTAGTCGACGACGGCGTCGAGCAGGGTCTGGACCCCCTTGTTCTTGAAGGCGGTACCGCAGGTCATGGGAACGATGCTCAGATCGATGGTTCCTTTTTTGAGACCCGCTTTGATCTCCTCCTTGGTGAGCTCTTCGCCCTCCATGTACTTGTCGAGGAGTTCGTCGCTGGTTTCGGCGACCGCTTCGATCATTTTCTCCCGATACTCCTCGGCCAGCTCGACCAGGTCTTCGGGAATGTCGACAATCTCGTACTTCTGACCCATGAGGGACTGGTCGTCATCCCAGATCACCGCCTTCATCTCCACCAGGTCCACGACGCCCTGGAAGTTCTCTTCGGCGCCGATGGGGATCTGGATGGGAACGGGATTGGCGTTGAGGCGCTCCTTGATCTGCCGCTCGACCTCGAAAAAGTCCGCGCCGGTCCGGTCCATCTTGTTGACGAAGACCATCCGGGGGACGTGGTATTTGTTGGCCTGGCGCCAGACGGTCTCGGACTGGGGCTGGACCCCGCCGACCGAACAGAAGACCGCGACGGCTCCGTCGAGAACCCGCATGGAGCGCTCTACCTCGATGGTGAAGTCCACGTGGCCCGGAGTGTCGATGATGTTGATCTGGACCCCTTTCCACTCGCAGGTGGTCGCGGCGGAGGTGATGGTGATTCCCCGCTCCTGCTCCTGCTCCATCCAGTCCATGGTGGCCGCACCGTCGTGGACCTCTCCGATCTTGTGGCTGACACCGGTGTAGAAGAGAATCCGCTCGGTGGTGGTGGTCTTTCCGGCGTCGATGTGCGCCGCGATTCCGATATTCCGTACTTTGCTGAGGGGGTGTGATCTGGGCATGTTGGTTCCTTCTTCTTACCAGCGATAGTGGGCGAACGCCTTGTTGGCCTCCGCCATCTTGTAGGTGTCTTCTTTCTTCTTGAAGGCCGCGCCCTTTTCGGTGGCGGCGTCCATCAGCTCGTTGGAGAGGCGCTCGACCATGGTGCGCTCGTTGCGCTTGCGGGCCGCTTCGACCAGCCAGCGGATCGCCAGGGACTGCTGGCGGACGGGACGGACTTCGACGGGCACCTGGTAGGTGGCTCCTCCGACCCGGCGGCTCTTGACCTCCATGACGGGGCGGACGTTCTCCATCGCCTTGTTGAAGACCTCGATGCCCTTCTCGCCGGTTTTGGATTCAATTCTCTCCAGGGCCTGGTACATGATCTTCTGGGCGATGCTCTTCTTGCCGTCGAGCATGACGGCGTTGATGAACTTGGTCAGCACTTTGCTTCCGTAGACGGGATCCGGCAGAACCGGACGCTGGGGCGCTCTTCTTCTTCTCATTTCATTTTCCTTTCTTCAATCGTCAAATGATTTACTCAAGCCCCGCCCCCGAAGGTTGCTTCGGCGGGGCCTGCTCACGCGGCGAATTCTTCCGCGAACACTCTCCTGCTCTTCTCCGCTTCTATGGGAGAAAAAAATTTACTTGGGCCGCTTGGTTCCGTACTTGGAGCGGGACACTTTCCGGTTGGCGACGCCGGAGGTATCCAGGGCGCCGCGGACGATGTGATACTTCACACCGGGAAGGTCCTTGACCCGGCCTCCACGGACCAGGACGATGGAGTGCTCCTGGAGGTTGTGTCCCTCTCCTCCGATGTAGGAGATGACTTCGAAACCGCTGGTGAGGCGGACCTTCGCGACCTTACGAAGCGCCGAGTTTGGCTTCTTGGGGGTCGTGGTATAGACGCGGGTACAGACGCCGCGGCGCTGAGGACAGTTTACGAGGGCAGGTGACTTCGACTTCTTGATCACCTTCTTCCGCTCTTTGCGGATCAACTGGTTGATGGTAGGCAAAGCTGCATCCTTTCATGTGATGTTTTTTTTGGTCTCTCTCACGGGGAGAGAATTGAATCCGGGCTGTTACACCTCGGCGGAGCGTTCCGTCGGGAGCGTTCTGCCGAGGTGTCGACGGAAAAATAGGCCGTAATTATACGGGAAAAAGCTTAAAATCTCGGAGGCGGCGGAACACGACACTCCCCGGGAAGGGAGATCGCTATTCGGCGGCGGTGAAGAATTTGAGGTTTTCGAAGCCGATCATTCCCGTACCGACGGGGATGAGACGGCCGATGACGACGTTCTCTTTCAGGTCTTCCAGATGATCCACCGTTCCCGCGATGGAGGCGGAAGTGAGGACCTTGGTGGTGTCCTGGAAGGAGGCGGCGGAGATGATGCTGTCGGCGCCGACGGCGGCCCGGGTGATCCCCACCAGCATCGGCTCGGCGATGGCGGGCTCGCCGCCCAGCTTGACGATCCGCTCGTTCTCCTCCATGAATTTCCGCTTGGAGACGATATCGCCCCCGATGAAGCGGGTATCGCCGCTGTCGACGATTTTTACCTGCCGCATCATCTGGGAGACGATGATCTCGATGTGTTTGTCGGAGATGTTGACCCCCTGGCGGCGGTAAACCTGCTGAACCTCGTTGACGATGTACTCGAAGAGGGCTTTCTCCCCCAAAGCTTCCAGGATGTCGTGACTGGAGACCACCCCGTCGGTAAGCCGCTCGCCGGTATGGACATATTCGCCGGGATGAACCAGAATCGTCTTGCCCTTGTCCACCAGCTGCTCGGTGGTCTGGCCGTTGTCACCGGTGATGATGATCCGCTCCTTGCCCCGCAGGGGCTTGCCGAAACTGACCACCCCGTCGATCTTGGCGATGAGGGCGATATCCTTGGGACGACGCGCTTCAAAGAGCTCGGAAACCCGGGGAAGACCCCCGGTGATGTCCTTGGACTTGATGGCCGCCTTGGGTTTCTTGGCCAGAATATCGGCGATGCTCACCTCCTCCCCGTCCTGGACGAAGAGAATGGTCTTGGGATCCAGGTGGTAGCGCAGGATCTCCCCGCTTTCGGTCGCCAGAATGATGGCGGGTTTGTAGGAAGCGGGGATGTATTCGTTGAGCTCCAGCCGGGATTCTCCCGTAAGCTCATCGAACTGCTCGCTGGCGGTAACGCCGGGAATGACCCCCTCGAATTTGACCACTCCCGCCTGCTCAGCGATGATGGGCTCGGAGTAAGGGTCCCACTCGGCAATGACGATCTGGGTCTGCTCTTTGGGCGAAGAGATAATATCCCCCCGATCCACGCTTTCCCCGGCGGCCACCTGGACGATGGATCCCCGGGAAATATAGTGGCGGGCCGCCTCGCGGTTGCTCTCGTCGACGATGACGGCGAAAAGCCCTTTCTCTTCGACGGGTTCACCCTTTTTGATCGCGTCGGTGGGCTCCAGATAATCCCCCTCCAGGAGGAAGTACTGGACCCGGCCCTTGGCATCCGCATGGACCGGCTGGGTCACGGGAGCGCCATCCTCCACCTTCAGTTCACTGGCGAAGGGGATGTGGTTGGGGACGTTCCATCCTTCCTTGATCACTTCGGCGATGGAGTCCCCCTTCCGGACCGTCATGCCGTTTCCGTAGGGGAGGTAGATTTTTCCCTCGACCTTTCCTCCGACTCCCGCCAGTTCGTTGGCCTTGGCCACGTCGCTTTTGCGGAACGTATATTTCTTCTCCTCTCCTTCACCGTCGCCCTTGAGAAGCAGAATCACTTCGTCATGGGTATTGACGACGGAGAGTTTGCCGTCGAAGAGCGCCTTGATCTTGGGCTCCACCAGCAGAACCCCGGCATTGCGGCGGTTGGCGACGATGAGCTTCCCTTCACGATTGCGGTAGACCGAGAGGTTGTAGTAGCGGACGAATCCTTCTTTGGAGGCGATCACCTGCCGCTCTTCCTTGCCTGCCGTGGCGGTTCCCCCGGTGTGGAAGGTCCGCAGGGTCAGCTGGGTTCCCGGCTCTCCGATGGACTGGGCGGCGATGACCCCGACCGCTTCCCCGGGCTTGACCAGGCGGTTCTCCGCCATGTTGAGGCCGTAACACTTGGCACAGATCCCCTTGGGAGCCTTGCAGGTGGCGGGGGCACGCATGACGACGGAGCGGACCCCGGCCTCCCGGATGAGGCGGGCCTCCTCTTCGCCGACCAGCTGTCCTTCGCTCAGCAGCACTTCGTTGGTGACGGGATCGATGACATCCTTGGCAATGACCCGGCCGTAGACCCGGTCCGCCAGGGATTCGATCAGTTCGTTACCGACCAGGATGTCGGAGACTTCGATCCCTTCGTGGGTCCCGCAATCCTCCATGGAGACCTTGACGTTCTGGGCGACATCGATCAGCTTCCGGGTCAGGTATCCGGCGTTGGCGGTCTTGAGGGCGGTATCCGCCAGACCTTTCCGGGCCCCGTGGGTGGAGATGAAGTACTCCAGGACGTTGAGCCCCTCCCGGAAGTTGGAGGTGATGGGGGTTTCGATGATCGATCCGTCGGATTTGGCCATCAATCCCCGCATTCCCGAGAGCTGCCGGATCTGGGCCGCCGAACCCCGGGCCCCGGAGTCCGCCATCATGTAGACGGAGTTGAAACCGTCCTTGTCCTTCTGGATCAGGTCCATCAGCTCCTGGGCGATGGTGTTGTTGGCATCGGTCCAGATGTCGATAATCTTGTTGTAGCGCTCCTGCTCGGTCAGCAGTCCCGCGGCGAACTGCTTCTGGATCTCGTAGACCTTCTCCTTGGCCTCCCGGACGATCCGTTCTTTGGCTTCGGGAGTCTTGATGTCGTCGATGGAGATGGAGACTCCGGCCCGGGTGGCGTATTGGAATCCCATGTCCTTGAGATTGTCGAGGAACTCCGCCGTGAGCTTGATGCCGCTGTGCTTATAGATGTAGTCGACCAGGTTGGCGATGTCCTTCTTCTTCATGATCCGGTTCCAGAGATTCTCGGGCACATAGTCGGGCATGATCGACTTGAGGATCAGCCGACCCACGGTGGTGGTGACGATGTTTCCGTCGACCACGGTCCGGATCCGGGCGTTGAGATCGAGGGTCTGCTGCTCGTAAGCGATGAAGACCTCGTCGACGTTGGAGAAGAGTTTGTGCTCCCCTTTGACCTCCGCCTTCTCCAGGGAGAGGTAGTAGAGCCCCAGAATCATATCCTGGGAAGGAACGGCGATCGCCTTACCGCTGGCGGGCAGCAGGATGTTCATGGAGCTGAGCATCAGGATCTTCGCCTCGGCGATCGCTTCGTCGGAGAGGGGCACGTGGACCGCCATCTGGTCCCCGTCGAAGTCGGCGTTGAAGGCCGCGCAGACCAGGGGGTGCAGCTGGATCGCCTTGCCTTCGATGAGCCGGGGATGGAAGGCCTGGATCGAGAGTTTGTGCAGGGTGGGAGCCCGGTTGAGGAGGACGGGATAGCTTTCGACCACCTCCTCCAGGCACTCCCAGACCTCGTTGGTCTGCATCTCGATCATCTTTTTGGCCTGTTTGAGGGTGGTGGCGTAGCCCTTCTCCTCCAGTTTGGCCATCAGGTGGGGCTTGAAGAGCTCCAGGGCCATCTTCTTGGGCAGACCGCACTGGTCCATGCGCAGGTCGGGACCAACGACGATGACCGAACGACCGGAGAAGTCGACCCGCTTTCCGAGGAGGTTCTGGCGGAAGCGTCCCTGCTTTCCTTTGATGATCTCGCTGAGGGATTTGAGAGGCCGTTTGTTGGCCCCCTTGACGGCGTTGCCGCGGCGGCCGTTGTCGAAGAGGGCGTCCACCGCTTCCTGAAGCATCCGCTTCTCGTTGCGGACGATGATCTCGGGAGCGTCCAGCTCAAGCAGCCGCTTGAGACGCTGGTTGCGGTTGATGACCCGGCGGTAGAGATCGTTGACGTCGCTGACGGCGAATTTGCCGCCGTCCAGGGCCACCAGGGGCCGAAGATCGGGGGGAAGGACCGGCAGATAGGTAAGCATCATCCACTCGGGTCGGTTCCCCGAATCGAGGAACGCTTCGATTACCTTGAGCCGCTTGACGATGGTCTTGCGCTTCGCTTCGGATTTGGTGGCTCCGATCTCCTCCTTGAGGGTGGCCAGCATCTCCACCAGGTCCAGCTCCGCCAGGAGCTCCTGGATCACTTCGCCGCCCATCCGGGCGTCGAAGCCGGTGTCGGCGAAATGGCGGTTGAGCTGCTGGAACTGCTCCTCGTTGAGGACGTCGTACTTCTGGACGGGGGTGCCGCCGTCACTGTCGTAGCTCGCTTCCCCGGGGGTTTTGACGATATATGCCTCGTAGTACAGAACCCGCTCCAGGTCCTTCATTTTCACGCCGAGCAGGGTTCCGATCCGGCTGGGGAGGGAGCTGACGTACCAGATATGGGCGACGGGAGCGACCAGCTCGATATGGCCCATGCGGTCCCGGCGTACCTTCGAACTGGTCACTTCGACACCGCACTTTTCGCAGACTACGCCCTTGTAGCGCATCTTTTTGTACTTGCCGCAGAGACATTCGTAGTCCCGGATGGGCCCGAAGATCTTGGCACAGAAAAGACCGTCGCGCTCGGGCTTGAGGGTCCGGTAGTTGATGGTCTCGGGCTTTTTGACCTCTCCGTAGCTCCAGGAGAGGATCTTCTCGGGGCTGGCGACCCGCAGCTGCAGCGCCGCGATATCCCGGGGCCGCTCTTCGCGACTCATATCGATGGGGACCAGGTTTTCCATGTTCTTGCTCATACTTCACCCTCTTCTGCTTCTTCGTTCTTCTCTTCGTAGAGTTCCACATCCAGGCCAAGGGCCTGCAGCTCTTTGGTCAGGACGAACATCGTCTCGGGAATCCCCGATTCGGGTACGCTCTCGCCCCGGGTGATGGCCCGGTAGGCGCGGGCGCGGCCCTCGACGTCGTCGGATTTGATGGTCAACATCTCCTTGAGGGTATGGGCGGCGCCGTAGGCCTCCAGGGCCCAGACCTCCATCTCCCCGAAGCGCTGACCTCCGAAGAGCGCCTTTCCTCCGACGGGCTGCTGGGTGACCAGGCTGTAGGGGCCGGTGCTCCGTGCGTGAACCTTCTCGTCGACCAAGTGGTGGAGCTTCAGCATGTACATGTAGCCCACGTTGACCCGCTCCAGCATCTTCTCGCCGGTCTTCCCGTCGTAGAGGGTGGTCTTGCCGTCGGTATCGATCTGCGCCAGCTCGAAGAGCCGGGCGAACTCCTCCTCGTTGGGGGATTCGAAGGCGGTTGCGGCGAATTTGACCCCTTTGGACCAGTCGCGGGCATAATTCAGGAGCTCTTCGTCGCTCATGGACTCCA
>CAZGGT010000037.1:0-2621 GCA_964525335.1 uncultured Nitratifractor sp.
TCCATGTTCACCATCACCTCCCTCAAAAACGGCCTGGCCAATGTCGAAGGCTTCTTCTGTGACGGCGTCAACTGCGGCCTGCGCCCCGACCCCGGGCAGGGAGACCTCGCCTTCATCCGCAGCGAGATCCCCTGCCGCATCGCCGCCGTCTACACCTCCAACCGCTTCCGGGCCGCCCCCCTGCGCCATGCCCTGCGATACGGGAAAGAGTTCGAAGGAAACTTCATCCTGATCAATGCCAAAAACGCCAACGCCATGACCGGGGAGGAAGGGATCCGGGACGTGGAGCGGATCCTCTCCTCCCTCCCCGACTCCATCGCCCCCCTGCGCCCCGTGATGAGTTCGACGGGGGTGATCGGCTATCGGCTGCCAGTTGACAAGATCGTCGAGGGCCTCGGAAAGCTTGACTGGCACGCCAAAAACTCCGACGCCGCCGCTCGGGCCATTATGACTACCGACCGCTTCAAAAAGGAGCTCTGCTTCGAGGTGGAGCTGGCCGACGGCGCGACCTTCCGCATCGCCGCCATCGCCAAGGGAGCGGGGATGATCAACCCCTCCATGGCCACCATGCTCTGCTTCATCGCCACCGACGCCGCCGTCCCCGCCGGGGAGATGGAAGAGCTGCTCCGGGAGGCGGTCTCTCTCTCCTTCAACCGCATCAGCGTCGACGGAGACACCTCCACCAATGACACCGTCTACCTGATGGCCAACGGCGCTTCGGGGGTCTACGAGCGCGACGCCTTCGCCGAAGCCCTCAATCGCCTCACCTTCGAGCTGGCGATGCTCATGCTCAAAGACGGCGAAGGCTCCAACAAAGTGGTCGCCTTCGAAGTGACCGGCGCCGCCAGCGACGAAGAGGCCGCCCGGGCCGCCACCAATCTCTCCAACTCCCTCCTGGTCAAGACCGCCCTCTTCGGCGAGGATCCCAACTGGGGACGCATCGCCGCCACCATCGGCGCCAGCGACGTCGCCTGCGACGAGGAGAGGCTCACGATCCACTACGACGACCTCCTCATCTACGACGCCGATCACCGGGAACTGGACCCCGAACGGGAAGAAGCCGCCTACCGCATCATGAAACAGCCCAGTTTCCGCATCCGCTGCGACCTGGGGATGGGCGACGGGAGCTACACCGCCTACGGCTGCGACCTGAGCTACGAGTACGTGAAGATCAACGCGGAATACAGAACGTGAGCAACCGGGGAACCGAGCAACCGAGGAATGAGGAATGGCCGACCTGCGGTCGGAGTGGAGAGTGAAAGCTGAAAGCGTAAAGCTTAAAGCTGAAAGCAGAAAGTCAGAAGCTTAGAGCTGAAAAGCGTAATCGACTTTCCAACACCCCTAAAGCGGGGGCAAAGCCCTCCGACTCCGAATGGAAGGCGGAAAGATATCGTTCGACAAATCTTATCTGCTGCCCCCAATGCCCAATGCCCAATGCCTGAAAGCTGAAAGCATAGAGCTGAGAGCAGAGAGCATGGAGGTGATCCTGGGAAGATGGGTCACCCACGCTTGCTCCTGGAATCGGAGGGTTCCGCCCCCGCCACAGGGCAGCTCGGATACTGTCACGGTTTGGAGTTTGAGCGGAAAGCGAAGAGCTTAAAGCTGAAAGCTCAAAGCGGAAAGCTTAGAGCGGAGAGCAGATATCCCTCGACAAATTTTATCTGCCAGAGACTAACGACCACCCCCATCGACCGGGGGAACCTGAGCCCCGTGCTTTCGGGAAAAACTTTACGTTTCTCTAACCCCAAAGAGGATAGAATCGAAATGTATCATACGAAGAAAGGAGCCATGAATGCTCTCCGAATACCGAAATGAAATCAGCGAACTGAAACAGAAAAACGCCCACTTCGCCAAGATCTTCGAACGCCACAACGAACTGGACCGGAAAGCCAAAGACGCCGACGAAGGGCGACTGCATTTGAGCGACGTGGAGCTGGAACAGCTCAAAAAGGAAAAGCTGCTCCTCAAAGATGAAGCCCTGATGATGATCCTCAAGTACAAAAAGGAGAAAGAAGAAGGCTGATCAACCCATCCGAAAGATCCTCCAGCCCACCTCCTCCAGCAGGGCGGCGGCCTTGGAGCAAAGGGGCGCGTCGATCAGCAGATAGCGCCGTTTGATCTTCGCTTCGATTTTCTCTTCGAGCTTTCGGTGCAGATCCAGGAGCTCCCGGGCCTCTTTCTGAAGGACCCGGCTCTTTTTTCGCAACACCATCACCATACAGTAGTAGTCGTCCGGAGCCGTCCCCTCGTAGATCTCCACCCGTTTCCGGCTCCCAAGCTCCCGGGGCGCCACCCGCTCCAGGCGGCGGCAGAGCACCCCCCGCTGCGCCAGCAGTTCAACGATCTCTTTCATTCCGATCTCTCCTTTTCAGCAACGTTGGCAAGCATAGAGCGGAGAGCTAGGAGCGAAGAGCCATAAGCCCATTCTACTATCACCACTCAACACTCCTCACCCTCTCCCCAGCGGATGACACGTCTCCACCGTCTCCGCCAGGTGCCTGCGCTCGATGTGGGTATAGATCTGGGTCGTAAGAAGGGAACTGTGCCCCAAAAGCTCCTGAACCACACGCAGATCGGCGCCGCCGAGGATCAGCGAGGAGGCATAGGAGTGGCGAAGGACG
>CAZGGT010000038.1:0-28044 GCA_964525335.1 uncultured Nitratifractor sp.
TTAGAATTTCCAGCGGATGTTGGTGTAGACGTAACGGCCGGGTTCGTTGAGGACCATGGGGAGGCCGTCGCTGATGAGGATCAGGTCTTTGTAGGTATTGGAGACGGCATAGGTCTTGTCGAAAAGGTTGTCGACGCCGACGGTGAGCTCCAGATGCTCGCCCCAGCTTTTCTGGGCCTTGAGGTTGACGATTCCCCAGCCGGCGATCACCTGCTCGCCGTTTTCGCTGTCGATCCGATCCCAGCGGGCGGCAGCGAGGAACTCGGCCCGGAGCATCGTGTCGTCTCTGGGAGTCCAGGTCACTCCGGCATTGACGTGCAGAGGGGCGATGTCGGGAAGATCGGTGTCGCTCTGCCCCGTAAGAGGGTCTTTTTTCTTGCCCCGGTTCCAGGAAAGGGCTGCGTCGAAACTCAGGGTATCGCTCCAGCGATAGTCGCCGTTGATCTCCACGCCGTAAATGGTGGCATCGACGTTTTCATACTTTCCCATGCCCATGTTGAGTGTGCTGTTGAAAAGAATGTCGTCCTGCAGGTAGTTGTAGAAACCTTTGATCCGGAGACTGGCGTCCCGGTAGCGGAACTCCACTCCGGTATCGATTTCGTAGTTGCGCACGGGATCGAGGGCATCGTTCCCGACCATGATTCCTTTTTTGTTGCGGTAGTAGAGTTCCTTGGGATCGGGGACCCGCATGGCGCTTCCGGTGGCGGCGAAAAGGGTCACCGTATCGTTGAGATGATAGGTGGCCATGAGGTTGGCTCCCAGTCCGTCGAAATTCCGATCCCGATCTCCGGGGCGGGGGGTCGAGGTCTCGACGTGGTCGAAGCGGAGCCCGAGGTTCCAGGTCAGGTCGCCCGTGACGTATTTGTCCTTGAGATAGGCTCCGTAGTCGTCGGTATCGACATCGTAGATGCTGTGGAGCAGGGGAGCGGGGAAGGGCTGGGTATCGTGCATGTAGTATTTTCCGTCCCAGTTGCGGCGGCTGAACTCCACTCCTCCTTCCAATTGATGGTCGCCCAGGGTGACGGCATTGACGATTCGGCCGCCGTCCACCTGGCTCTGGAGCTGATGTTTGACGATTCCCAGAGGTCCCAGGGACATTTTGCGGTAGCGGGTGGACATGGGATGATCGACATAGGTGTGATAGTACTGGAAGGTCAGTTTGTCGGAGTAGGCGCCGAGGTTCCGGATCTCGTAGTTGATGTCGTAGAGGTCGGAGTTGTCGTAATCGGCATCCATCTTGGAATTGGGGTAGAGGACATCCTCACTGCGGTTGCCGGTGTAGCTGAGTTTCAGGGTGGAGTTGTCGCTCAGGTCCCAGTAGATCTTGCCCATGAGGGTCGATTTGGTATAGGCGTTCATGTCGTGATACTGGGGGAGGTAGGCGGTTCCGGCCTGGGTGGGGTGGCTGGCGATGAAATCGTCGAGCTGCTCGGCCATGGTCCGTCCGTTGCCGTCTTTGTATTGGCCGCTGGTCTCGGTGGAGAGTCCCAGTTCGAAGCGGAAATCTCCCGCCCCGCCGCTGAGATAGGTCGAGAGCTTGGTATAGCCCCAGCTGCCCAGTCCCAGGTTCATCTCTCCCTGGAAGTCCCGGGTCGGTTCGAGGGTATGGACCTTGACCGATGCGCCCATCGCGCCGGCCTGGGTGACGTCGTAGGGCCCCTCGGTCACTTCGATGGTGTCGATATTGTTGGCCAGGATGTGGGAGATGGGAGGATCCATCCGGTTGGGGCAGGCGCCGTAGAGTTTCATTCCGTCGATGGTGACGGCGATGTTGTCCTTTTTCATGCCGCGGATGATGATGTCGTTGGCAATGGCGCTGCGGCGGACCAGATCGATGGAGGGGAACTGGGTCGAGAGGGCCGCGGCGACGTCGGCGGAGCGTACCTCCTCGCCGCTGACGTCTTTGACGACGGCGGTTTCGAAACCGGTGGCGTTGACATCGATGTCTCCCAGGTCTACCGGGGGTTCTGCCGACAGCAGGGTAGCGGCCGCGAGGGATAGGAAAAGGGGTCGTTGCATGAAAATCTCCGTGAATGGGGGATGTGACCGGACAATGGGGATGCCGTACGCTCCCGTAATGACCGGATTCGACTGAGATTATCCGTTAACGAGTGTTAAGTGTGTGTTAATTGTTTGGCGATAAAGGAAAAAAGATTAACAAATCCATTAATTATACGGAGATTGTATCGCTTGGGGAGGAGAGGGGACGAACCGACACTCCCCGGAGTCCCGGTCTCAGTTGAGGTCGGGTTTGGGGGTCTTGTCGGTGCTGGCGGGGAGCATGGGATACTCCACTTTGGGCTTCCGACCGGTGAGGGCGTTGAAGAAGGTCGCGATCTTGGCGGCCTCTTCGTCGCTGATCTTGGTGCCGAGCTGGGTCTCGCCCATGATCTTGATCGCCTCTTTGATCTCCCAGACCGCACCGTTGTGGTAGTAGGGGCGTGTCTCGAGGACGTTGCGCAGGGTCGGGGTCTTGACCATGCCGTTCTTGTCGCCCTTGAAGTCACCGACGTTGGCGTACTTGTATTTCCCTGCGACAGGGAAGGGCTGCATGGTGCCTCCCAGCGCGACGCCGTTGTGGCAGGCGGCACATCCCTTCTCGATGAAGACCTTCATTCCCTCTTTCTCTTCGGGGGTCATCGCCTTTTCGTCGCCGTTGAGGTAGTCGTCGTAGCGGCTGGGGGTGACCAGGGTCCGCTCGTAGGCGCCGATGGCGTCGGCGGCGTCTTTGAGGGTGGGCTTCATATCCGGTTTGTCGAATGCCTCACGGAACTCTTTGACATATTCGGGAATGGAGTTGAGAACGGCGGCGACATGCTCGGGAGTCGCGGCCATCTCGGGACTCGCCTGCATGGGCCCCTGGGCCTGGTCTTCCAGATCGGGGCTGCGGCCGTCCCAGAACTGCTTGGAGAAGAAGACGGCGTTGTAGACCGTGGGGGAGTTGAGGTGATGGGGGTTGTGGCGCCATTTGTGGCCGGTGGCGGGGCCCACGCCGTCCACACCGCCGGTGGCCAGGTTGTGACAGGTGTTACAGCTGATCAGTCCGCTTTTGGAGAGGCGGGGATCGAAGTAGAGCTTTTTCCCCAGCTCCACTTTCTTGGCCGTGACGGGATTCTTGGGGTTGTCGATCATTTTCATCAGGGTCGCCTCATCCTGGGGGATGGGCTTGAGGCCGGCTTTCTTGGCCATCTCCCTCAGATCGCCCGCCGTAGCGGTCAGGGTCATCGCGGCAGCGATGCTCAGCGTGATCAGGTTTTTGTTCATTTCATTCCTCCTGCTGTGTGGATTTGATTTTGTAGGCACCGGGAATTATAATCGAAGAAGTGTTAAAAAATTATTAATTAGTATAAATAGCTTTAAGACTATTTTCATGTTTACATATCTGAATACAAACAATAAAACTCATACAATCAATAATAATATTTCCTGATATTATTGGTAAAATGACGAAGAAATAGGAGCGCATCTATAAAAAAGTCATCTAAAATCTTGGAAATTTAACACTTTTGTAACACTTGTTTCTTACAATCGTGATGAGCAATCAATCACATCAGAGAAGGAGTCGAAATGAAAAAAGTGTTGATGATCGCTGTCGTGGCATTGGGAATGATGGGCCTGGCCCAGGCGGGCCAGGGGATGGGAATGCAGCATGGTCAGGGCAAAATGATGCCCAAAAACTACCGGATGGTTCCCATGGACAAGGCGGAGATTCTTCAGACGGGTCCCGCCAAGATGTTCTGCCCCAAGTGCGGAATGACCCTGCCCATGTTTTACCGCACCAACCACGCGGCGAAGGTCGACGGCAAGATGGAGCAGTTCTGCTCCATTCACTGTCTGGTGGAGGAGATGAAATCCGGGAAAAAGGTCACCGATGTCCAGGTCGTCGACAACAGCACTCTGAAGTTCATCCCTGTCGAGAAGGCATGGTATGTCGTCGGCAGTTCCAAGCCCGCCACCATGTCCAAGGTGAGCAAGTACGCCTTCGGCACCAAGGAAGCGGCGGAAAAGTTCGCCAAGGAATACGGCGGCAAAGTCATGCGTTATCCCGAAGTCCTGAAAATGGTTGAGGCCAACTTCGACAAGGAAGCGGCGATGATCGCCAAAAAACAGGCAATGATGGCCAAAAAGGGTGCGATGATCTACAAAAAGAAGTGTCAGCCCATCGAAGAGAAGTTCGCTACCGCCGCGGAAGCCAAAGCCTACATCAAGGCGCACAACTCCTGCCCCGGACTCAAAGGCAAAGCTCTTCAGGCTGTCGGCCTCTATCTCAAGAGCCGATAACGCCGGATCCGGTCCGGTCCGGACCGAATCCTCTCCGAACCCAATCTCCCATTCTTAGTGATCATGTCCCCGGCAAATTTTTTCTGAAATACCGGAAAAGAGTTTCCGATTTCGTGCTAGAATAGTTCCACTCCATTCATAGGGAAACGTTATGAGAAAGATCATTTTGATTTCCGGTTTTGTCGCCGCCCTGCTGTGGGCGGATCCGGCGATAACCGCGGCCCGCTATGCCAAACTGGTCGCCAAGGGGGAGAAGATCGCATTGCGTCTCTGCGATCATGAAAAGCTTCCGAAAATTCGGGAGGGTGAGAGCCTGGATGCGATCGCCAGGGCGGTGGAGGCGAGCGGCGCCTGTCCGCATCTGAATCGGAGGAAGATGGAAGCCCTGGGATATTTTCTCAAAGCGGGCGGCGTAGTGGAACATGCCGCCAGCGGCCGGGAAATCGAAGTGCCGAAAGATGCCAAATGCCCCGTCTGCGGGATGTTCGTCGCCAAATATCCCAAGTGGGCCGCCGAAATGGTGGTGGATGGCAAAGTCCACTATTTCGACGGGGTCAAAGATATGATGAAGTACTACATCTTCGACGGGGATTTCCCCTATGATCGAAAGAAAATCGAGAAGATGCTTGTGACCGACTTCTATACCCTCGAAGCGATTCCCGCCCGGGACGCTTACTATGTCCTGGGATCCAAACTCTACGGTCCCATGGGGAACGAACTGATCCCCTTCAAGGACGAAGCTTCGGCCAAGAACTTCATGAAAGACCACGGTGGCGAACGGATCGTCCGCTTTCCCGAGATTACCGGAAAGATGGTGATGGCGCTGGACGGGATCGAATATGATGATTAGTTTGGAGTCGCAAGTCGCGAGTGAATTGTTATTGTCCTCGTTCCTGCGGGATTGTCGCTTCGCTCGGATGGTTATTGGTCATTGGTTATTGGGAAAAAGCGTTGCAGTGCAACGCTTACCGCAATCCAACATCCAACATCCAACATCCAACATCGACCAAAAAAGTCGGAGGCTTGTCTGACCATGCTTCGGACCTACTATGTCAGCGGAGCGTTCCTCCTGCTGTTGATCGCGGCGGTTCTGACTCATTATCTGCTGACGGACCGGGCGGGACTCCAGGCGGGGATCGACCGGACGGTGACGCTGACGGGCCTGGCCTCGCCCGCTCTGGGGGTCGCCTGGTACGAGCCGCGCTTGCGGCGCTTCGAGGCGGCCTTCAATCCCGCCTATCCCGAGCTGCTTCCTCCGGAGCGGCAGGGCTTCGTCTATGGAGATCTTTATGGGAAATAAACCTTTTCTGCACTTCCTGGCTCTGAATCTTTTCGGAGAGCGGCGCAAGCATTTGGGGGTCGTGGGGCTTTCGGTGCTGCTGATTTTCCTGCTGGCGTCGACACTCTTCATCGCCTCATCCCTTCAGACGACCCTGTCGCGCGCACTGGAGAAAGAGCCCGATTTCGTCGTCCAGCGGGTACGGGGGGATCATCTGTTGCCGGTCCCCGAGTCGTGGGTGGACGAAATCGCTTCGATCCACGGAGTGAGCCGGGTGGTGCCCCGGGTCTGGGGGCGATACCATACCGAGCCGAAGGGGGATTCTTTTCTCGTGGTGGGGATCGACTTCCTGGAGGATCAGAGCCATCCCGAACTGGCGAAGCTGGTGGAGGGGATCGACTTGCGAAAATTCCTCAACGGCGAGAAGATGCTGGTGGGGGAGGGGGTCGCCCGGTGGATGGATACCCACTTTTATCCCAAAACGTTCAGCTTTTTGACACCCGGGGGACGGTTTCTCAAGGTGGAGCGCTTCGCGACCCTGCCGTCGGAGAGCTCCCTGGTCGCCCGGAATCTGGTCATCGTGCCTATCGAATTGGCCCGCAGGATCCTGGGCCTGGGAGAGGAGGAGTCCACCGACATCACCTTCAACGTCCCCAACGACGACGAGTGGGACAATATCGAGGACAAGATCGCTGCCATGCACTACGACCTGCGGATCGTCTCCAAGAAGGAGAGCCGCAAGGCCTACGCCGAGCTTTTCGATTACAAGGGAGGCTTTTTCCTGGTCCTCTATCTCATCGTACTTTTGGCGTTCGTCCTGATCCTCTATCAGCGGGCCAGCCAGGTCTATTCCCAGGAGAAGCGCGCTATCGGAATCCTCCGGGCCCTGGGCTGGAGCATCCGGGATGTCCTGACGCTCAAGATCTACGAAACCCTCTCGGTGGTCTTCGCCAGTTTCGTCCTGGGAGCTTCCCTGGCCTACGGCTACGTCTTTCTCCTGGGAGCGCCTCTCCTGCGGCAGATCTTCCTGGGAAGCGGCATGGGAGAGAGCGCACCGCCCCTGGTGCCGGTCCTGGATTTTTCCATCCTCACCTCGATCTTTCTGCTCTATGCCGTCAGTTTCCTGGCGGCGGTTCTCATCCCGGTCTGGCGGATCGCCGTCACCGATCCGAAGGAGGCGATGTTATGATTTTTGCGTTCGCAAAAATAGTGTGCAGCGTGCAGCGTGCAGCGTGCAGAGAACAAGGGGTCGCCTCCGGCGACGGTTTTGATAAAAGCGTTGCTTCGCAACGCCATCCAAAACCATTCACCATTCACCATTCACCATTCATTCCATCGGGGGTACTCCGATGAAGATCATCGAAATCCACGGGCTCAACCGTCATTTCCAGTCCGGAGAAGAGAAGTTTCACGCCCTGAAGGAGATCGACCTGACGGTGGAGAAGGGGGAGTGCGTCATTCTCAAAGGGGTCAGCGGCAGTGGTAAGACGACGCTGCTGAGCATCATCGCCGGCCTGGATCATCCCAGCAGCGGCGAGATCCTGGTAGAGGGGGAGCCGCTGGCCAAGCTGCCCGACCGGCACCTGAGCCGTTTCCGGGGACGGCACATCGGAATGATCTTCCAGCATTACAATCTCCTGGAGCATTTCAGCGCCCGGGACAACGTCGCCGTCCCGCTCATCCCCATGGGGCTGACGATGAACGAGGTGGAGCGGCGGGTCGACGAAGCGATGGAACGGGCCAACATCGCCCACAAAGCCGTCCAGCCCGCCGGCCGCCTCTCGGGAGGCGAGAAGCAGCGGGTCGCCATCGCCCGCGCCCTGGCGGCCGATCCGGAGATCATCCTCTGCGACGAACCCACCGCCAACCTCGACCGGGACAACGCCCGGCGCTTCCTGGAGATCCTGGAGCGGCTCCACGGCCTGGGCAAGACGATCCTCATCGCCACCCACGACCCCATTTTCGAAGAGCTTCCCTTCGAGGCGAGGGTGGTGGAGATGGAGAACGGCAGCATCGTGGGGGAACGGGATGCGTGACTTAAAGTCTCAAGTCTCAAGTCTCAAGTCTCAAGTCGTGAGTATTGAGGCATTGGGCATTGGGCATTGGGCATTGGGGAGTGTTGCGTGTTATGTGCTAGGTGTTGCGAAGGGGTGGGGTCGCCTTTGGCGACGATTTGAACAAAGCGTTGCAGCGCAACGCTTACCGCAATCCAACATTCAACATTCAACATTCAACATTCTCCAAAAACTTTTAACTCTTCACTTTTCACTCTTCACTCCCCCCGAAGGGGGTCGCCCGTGAATCCCATCCTCCTCAATCCCCACACCATCGTCTATCTGCTCAGCGAGGGGGTGCTTTGGCTGATGCTGGCGATCGCGGCGGGGGTGTCGGTCCATATTCTGCTGCGCTGGGATTTCGGCAGTACCAGCGAGGAGCAGTACGCCCTGGAGCGGCGGGCCTATCTGGTGATGACGATCCTCCTCTTCGCCTTCGGGATGAAATTTCTGCTGCTGCCCTTTTTCGTCTTCGGGATCGACCGGCTCAGCGACCTGGTCCCCGGGGCGATGTGTGCCGCGGGAGTCATCAGCGCCAACGGTTACGGGCTGCCGCTGCTTTTTCTCAAGCTGCTGATCCTCTTTCTCCTCATCCTCTGGATGGCCCTCAACCACTACGATCTGGAGGCGAAGCGCTACCCCTGGTTTCGGCTCAAGAGCCTGCTGTTTCTGCTGATCTTCGCCCTGGTGAGCGTGGAGCTCTGGCTCGACTGGGTCTACTTCACCCACATCGATATCCACCGGCCCGTCAGTTGCTGTTCGGCGCTATTCGGGCAGTTGGAGGGGGCCAACCCGCTTCCGTTCGGGCTGGACATTCCCAAGCTCCTGCTGCTCTTCTATCTGCTTTACGGGCTCATCGTCGCGGCGACCCTGGCCCGTCAGACCCTGCTGGAGGTCCTGGGCTACGGGCTCTTCGTCTTCGTCGCCTACTACGCCGTGGTCTATTTCTTCGGGACCTACGTCTATGAGCTGCCCACCCACAAGTGTCCCTTCTGTATGCTGCAGAAGGAATACTATTATGTCGGCTATCTGATCTGGGGCACCCTCTTCGGCGGGGTCTTTCTGGGACTGGTGGCGGGGATCCTGCGCCTGGGGATCGGGGTGGCCAGTCCCCGGATGGAACGGGCGGCGCTCTGGCTCGTCAGCGCCTTTGTGCTACTATGCTCCCTCTATGTGGGAGTCTACTATATCCGAAACGGAGTTCTGCTATGAAAAAAGCGATGCCCATCGTGGGAACCCTGCTTTTCATCGTCATCATCGCCGTGATTTTCATCTCCCTGGCCAAGGAAGAGGGACCGGTGACCATCGTCAAGGGAAACACCGCCTTCAAACCTCTTCCCATCAAGCTCGACGCCACCAACGATACCCAGTGCAAAATGCTCATCAAGACCGAACGCAACGCCGCGGAGGTGGTGGCTCCCGACGGGCGGACCTGGTTCTTCGACGATCCGGGCTGCATGATCCTTTGGCTTCAGAGCCGCGACTGGAAGGACCGGGCGAAACTCTGGGTCCACACCCTCGATACGAAACGCTGGGTCGATGCCCGCAAGGCGTGGTACGGGATCAGGGATGCCACGGCGATGCACTATGGCTTCGGTGCCCGGGAGAAAAAGTGCCCCGACTGTATCGACTTCGAGGAGATGCGACTGCGGATGCTCCGGGGAGAGAATCTGACCAATCCCAAGATCCGTAAAAAGCTGTTGGGCGTCTGAGATGGGCGGAATCGATATCCTGGCGGTGGTGACGGCGGCCTTTCTGGGAAGCTTCGGTCACTGCCTGGGAATGTGCGGCGGAATCGTCATCGCTTACAGTTCCGCCAAGATCGACCGGGAGTGGTCCAAAGCCCACGAAGTGACAGCCCACCTGTTGTATTCCATGGGACGCATCACGACCTACGTGACCCTGGGGGCGATCTTCGGCGCCATCGGCGGCGTGGCCCGATTCAACGGATACGCCACGGGCATCCTGACGATCGTGGCGGGAATTTTCATGATCCTGGCGGGACTCTCCCTGATCGGGAAGGTGGAGTTTCTGACCCGGCTGGAGCACTCCTTCTCCCGCAGCGGCTGGTATCAACGGGCCTTCCGGTACGTGCTGCGGGACCGCTCCCTCTACAGCTTTTATCTGCTGGGGCTTCTCAACGGCCTGCTCCCCTGCGGGCTGGTCTATTTTTTCGCCGTAGAGGCCGCGAGTACCGGCAGCCCCCTCTGGGGGGCCTTCGTCATGCTGATCTTCGGTTTGAGCACCGTCCCGGCGTTGCTGGGTCTGGGGCTTTTTACCGCGCTCTTCACCAAGAGCAATCTGCGTCGGATCATGATCAACCTGGCGGCCATCGTCGTGGTGGTATACGGACTCTATACGCTCTATCGGGGGTACGATTTCATCCGCCATCCCGACAAGTCGCTGCTCAACTGTTGCGAGGGGGAGGAGGAGTCTCCCGCACGGCAGCGAACCGGGGAGCTGCCCCGGTTCCGTCCCGCGAAACTTCCCGCGACAGAGCGGCTCTGAACCGCTCCTTTCTTCCGGTCTCCTCCCGCGGGAAAGCGGTCGAATTTTCAACAAGTTCTGTTATACTATTGCCTGTAATTCAAACGATAGGAGCAAAGAATGGCAATTCTTGACGAAGTGAAAGAGGTAGTGGTAGAGCAGCTGAACGTCAATCCCGACGAGGTCAAAGAGGATTCCAAGTTCGTCGAGGATCTGGGCGCCGACAGCCTGGACGTGGTCGAGCTGGTCATGGCTCTGGAGGAGAAGTTCGATATCGAGATTCCCGACGAAGAGGCCGAGAAGATCGCTACCGTCGCCGACGCCATCAAGTTCATCGAGGATCACAAGTCCTGAGTCCCCTCCCCGCGGGGAGTGCGTGACGGATGCGAGCCTTCCGCCGGAAGGTTCGCATCCATTACGTCAGAAGAGGAGCCGTTGTGAGAAGAGTCGTCGTAACAGGTCTGGGGATGATCAACAGTGTGGGGCATGACCGGGAGAGCGCTTTCGAGGCGATTGTGCGGGGAGAGTGCGGGATCGATACCATCACGTTGTTCGATCCGGAGAAATTCAGTGTCAAGATCGCCGGAGAGGTGAAAAATTTCGACCCGACGACCGTCATGGACCCCAAAGAGGTCAAAAAGGCCGACCGCTTCATCCAGCTGGGGATCAAAGCCGCCGCCGAGGCGATGGCCGACTCCGGAATCGACGAGAAGGTCGAGCGTGAGAGTTTCGGGGTGAGCTGCGCTTCCGGGATCGGCGGCCTGCCCACCATCGAGCGCAACTCCGTGATTCTGGAGAACCGGGGTCCCCGCCGGATCTCTCCCTTCTTCATCCCCTCCGCCCTGGCCAACATGCTGGGCGGGTTCGTCTCCATCGAGCACACGCTCAAAGGCCCCAACCTCGGCTCCGTGACCGCCTGCGCCGCAGGGACCCACGCCATCAACGAAGCAGCCAAGACGATTCTCCTGGGCGGTGCCGAGCGGATGCTGGTCGTCGGAGGGGAAGCGGCCATCACCGGCATCGGGGTCGGGGGCTTCGCCGCCATGAAGGCCCTCTCCACCCGCAACGACGATCCCAAGCACGCCTCCCGCCCCTTCGACAAGGAGCGGGACGGCTTCGTCATGGGCGAGGGCGCCGGCGCCCTGGTCCTGGAGGAGTACGAGGCGGCCAAAGCCCGGGGAGCGAAGATCTACGGCGAGCTCATCGGCTTCGGGGAGAGCGGAGACGCCAACCACATCACCACCCCTACGATGGACGGTCCCCTGCGGGCCATGAAAGCCGCCATGAAGATGGCCGGCAATCCCAAAGTCGACTACGTCAACGCCCACGGCACCTCGACGCCCATCAACGACAAAAACGAGACCGCCGCCCTCAAGGAGCTCTTCGGCGGCAAAGAGAACTGTCCGCCGGTCAGTTCCACCAAGGGGCAGATCGGCCACTGTCTCGGAGCCGCAGGTTCCATCGAGGCGGTGATCTCCCTCATGGCGATGGAACGGGGAATCATCCCGCCCACCATCAACTACACGACTCCCGACGAACACTGTGATCTGGACTATGTCACGGAGGGAGCCCGAACGGCGGAGCTCGAGGTCGTCATGAGCAACTCCTTCGGTTTCGGCGGCACCAACGGGGTCGTCATTTTCCGAAAAGTCTGAGACATTTTTCATGGCCACCTATCTCGATTTCGAACAGTCGATCGAAGCGATCCAGCAGGACATCGAATCGGCCGAAGCGCGGGGTGATCAGGCGGCGGTGGAGATCCTTCAAAAGGACCTGGAAAAGGAAGTCTCCAAAGTCTTCGGTTCTCTCAGCGATTATCAGAAGCTCCAGCTCGCCCGCCATCCCGATCGACCCTATGCCCTGGACTATATCCGTCTCATCATGGAGAACGCCCAGGAGATCCACGGAGACCGGATGTACCGGGACGATCCGGCGATCCTCTGCTATCTGGGCTGGGTGGGAGGTCAGCGTACCGTTCTCATCGGTGAGCAGAAGGGGCGGGGTACCAAGCACAAGCTTCGCCGCAACTTCGGAATGCCCCATCCCGAGGGGTACCGCAAGGCGCTGCGGGCGGTGAAGCTGGCGGAAAAATTCGACATTCCGGTACTGATGCTCATCGACACTCCGGGCGCCTATCCCGGAATCGGGGCCGAAGAACGGGGGCAGAGCGAAGCGATCGCCCGCAACCTTTTCGAACTCTCCGGCGTGCGGGTCCCCCTGGTCTCCATCGTCATCGGCGAAGGCGGGTCCGGGGGAGCCCTGGCCATCGGCGTCGCCGACCGGCTGGCGATGATGCGCTATTCGGTTTTCGCCGTCATCTCTCCCGAGGGGTGTTCGGCCATCCTCTGGAACGATCCCTCCAAGGTGGAGCAGGCGACCAAAGCCCTCAAGATCACCCCCGACGCCCTCAAAGAGCACGGCCTCATCGACGACATCATCGACGAGCCTCTCATCGGCGCCCACCGGGACAAGCAGGCGGCCGCGGAAGCGGTCAAAAGCTACTACCTCGACGCCGTCAAAAACCTCCGGGAGCTGAGCAAGGAGGAGCTGGTCGAAAAGCGCTACGAGAAGCTCACCTCGATAGGAGCGTTCAAGGAGGAATGATCCTCTTTGAAGTGAAGAGTGAAGAGTGAAAAGTGAAAAGCTTTGGGGTCGCCGAGGGCGGCGGTTGAGTACGAGGGGTTTTGCAACGCAAAACCCACCGCAATCCAACATCCAACATCCAACATCCAACATTCACCCAAAACCTTTCACCTTTCACCTTTCACCTTTCACTCCCGAGCGAAGGGAGGCCCCGTGTTCGCTTCGATAATCGAATGGATCGTTCGGACCGTCGACGCCTGGGGGTATTTCGGGATTTTCGCGGCGATGTTTCTGGAGAGCAGTTTCTTTCCCTTTCCCAGCGAAGTGATCATGATCCCGGCGGGCTATCTCGCCTTCCAGGGCAAGATGAACCTCTACGCCGCCATCTTCATGGGAATCGCAGGCTCCCTGGCGGGGGCGCTTTTCAACTACTGGCTGGCGGTTCGTTTCGGGCGCCGTTTTCTCCTGCGTTACGGCAGGTATTTGTTTCTGGACGAAAAAGGACTGGCGAAGCTGGAGCGTTTCTTCGCCCGGCACGGAGAGATCTCCACCTTCAACGGACGGCTCATTCCCGGGGTGCGCCAGTACATCTCCCTGCCGGCGGGGCTGGCACGGATGTCCCTGGGGCGTTTCGCCCTCTATACCTCCCTGGGGGCAGGGATCTGGGTGACGGTCCTGGCGCTGCTGGGGTATTTCCTGGGCGCCCACGAGGAGCGGGTCCGGGCGACGCTGCACGACGCGACGCTGGTCGCGCTGGCGGCGGTGGCGGGATTGACGCTCTTCTACTGGATCCGTCATCGGATGAAGGGGGGCGTATGATTCTGGCCGACGTGGGAAACACCCATGTGCATCTCTACGAGGAGGGACGGATCCTCCATCTGGAGCTCGACGACGCGCTGGAGATTTTCGGTGAACGGATCGTCCACTACATCTGCGTCAACGACGCGGCGAAGGAGCGGATCGTCGCCGAAAGCTACTGGCGGGACGTCTCGGAGCGGATCGAGCTGCCGGGGAGTTATCCGGGGATGGGTGCCGACCGGCGGGCGCTCTGTCTGAGCCGGGGAGACGGGCTTTACGTGGATGCCGGGAGCGCCATCACCCTCGACCGGGTCGAGGAGGGCCGCTACCGGGGCGGGGCGATCTTTCCCGGCGTGCGGGCGTGGGAGCGTGCTTTCGCCGCCGTCTCTCCGGCACTGGACCGGGAGCCCGACTGGGAGGTGGATCCCGATCTCCTTCCCAAGGGGACCCGCCGCCAGATCAGCTATGGTATCATGGCGCCGATCGTTCATACCGTTCGGGCGACGAGAGGAGAACTTCCCCTCTACGTTACCGGGGGGGACGGGCGCAGGATCGCCTCCTGGCTGGGGGAGGGGATCCGTTGGGAAGAGGGGCTGGTTTTCGAGGGAATGATTCGGGCGCTGGGGATGCCGGAGGCATCCCGATGATCGATGGAGGATGGAAGATGGATGATGTCGGAAGCGTTGCTTCGCAACGTTTTTTACTGAAAGGATTTGATTTGAATTTTTCACGGTTTACGGTTCACGTTTCGTTCCGCTCCGCCGAGGAGCGGCCATGCTGACCATCGCGTTGCCCAAGGGGCGGATCGCCGAGGAGACCCTGGCGATTTTCACCGAGCTGTTCGGGGAGGGGTTCGAGTTCGAGAGCCGCAAGCTGATCCTGGAGACCGGGGGCTTCCGCTTCCTCAACGTCCGCAACCAGGACGTGCCGACTTACGTGGAGCACGGGGCGGCGGATCTGGGGGTCGTGGGGCTGGATGTGATCACCGAGAAGGAGCTGGAGATCCTCGACCTACTGGACCTTCGGCTCGGGAAGTGCAAGGTGGCCATCGGGATCCGGGAAGAGGACGAACTGGACTGGAGTCGGCCCGACATCAAGGTGGCGACCAAAATGGTCAACATCGCCCGAAACTATTTCGCTTCCCGTGCCGTCGGCGTGGAGGTGATCAAACTCTACGGTTCCATCGAACTGGCTCCCCTGGTGGGGCTCGCCGATGCCATCGTCGATATCGTGGAGACCGGGACGACGATGCGGGAAAACGGCCTCAAGGTCGCCGAGGAGATCATGGACTCCTCCGCCCATCTCATCGCCAACAAAAACGCTTTTTATGCCAGAAAAGAGGAGATTCTCACTCTCCTCAGCCGCATCGAGGCGGTTCTTCGTACGCGAGAGACAGGATCCCCGCGTCCGGATTCCGACTCCTAGCCCTCCTTTATGTTCTTTCTTCTTCCTGTTCGGAAGGATGAGCAGCCGCGGTCGTCCGGTTTCTTCCTTCTTTTTTGCTCCGGTAGAGTGCACGGTCCGCCCGTTCGAAGAGTCGGGTCGGTGTCTCCCGGTCGGAGGCAAGCTGGGCGACGCCGAAGCTGGCGGTGATCGAGAGCTCCCGCGAACTGAAGGGGGTTTGGGAGAGCGTTCTCCTCAATTCTTCGCAGAACGCGACGGCTTCGGAGAGCGGGAGATCGGGAAGCAGCAGAACGAACTCCTCTCCGCCCCAGCGGTAGCAGCGCAGGGGCGCTTCGATATGCTCCTGGAGAAACTGTGCGAACTCCCGGAGCACTTCGTCTCCTACGAGGTGTCCGTATTGGTCGTTGATCCGCTTGAAGTGGTCCAGGTCGATCATCGCCAGGGAGAGCGGGCGCCCCTCTTTCCCGGCGTCGAACGAGGCGTCGAGGATCTCCCGGTCGCAGAGAAGGCGGTTGCCCAGGCCGGTGAGCGGATCGTGGCTCGCCTGATATTCGTACTCCCGGCGAATCTGCATGAGACGGGTCACTTCCGAAAAGGTGATGAGGGTATGTCCCGTCTCCTCCACATGCACGATGTCCACGGAGAAGCATTGGTGCTGGCCCTCCGGAGTCGGAAGCTCGATGATCGGATGTTCCCGAAGCTCCCGGAGTTTTTGCCGGCAGCGCCGGGGATCCCCTCCCGTTTCTTCTCCTCCGCAGAGGCTTTCCCAGAAGATCCGGTTGATCCGGGGGTCCCGCGGGCGTTCGGGATCGACGTTCAGAAATTCCGCCATCCTGCGGTTGACGTAGATGGTCTGTGTCTCCCGATCCAGGACTACGAGCATGTTGCCCTGTAGTTGGGCGATCTCCTGGAGCAGGCTCTTTTGAAATTCGAACGCCCGACGCAGTTCGAGTCGACGATGTACCTCGTTGATCTTGTGATCCAGGAGATCCAGGTCGATGGGCTTGGGGATGTACCCGTCGACACGGAGTTCGATGCTTTCGGCGAAAAATTCGCTGTCGCTGTTGGCGGTGATCATCAGAATCGGGACCTCGGAATCTTCCTCACGGATTCGGCGGATCATGCTCATCCCGTCGAGTCGGGGCATGATGATGTCGGTGAGGATCAGATCGGGCCGATGGTTTCGGAAGAGTCGGAGCCCCTCTTCTCCATCGGCCGCGAGGTAGAGGTCCTCCGTATACCGACGCAGGAACGCTTCCAACTCCTCCCGGACCAGGAGATCGTCTTCCACATAAAGAATGCTAAGAGGCATGGGCGTCCTTTTCATCGCTGAAGTCGAGGATGAATTCGGTCCATCCGTTTTCGGAATGGACTTCGATGCTTCCGTGGAGAGTGCGCACGATGATCTCCCGGGCCATATAGAGGCCGATTCCGGTCCCGTGATTTCGGCCTTTGGTGGTGAAATAGGGATCGAAAATCTTGTCGTGGATCTCCTCCGGAATGCCTCCCCCGTTGTCCCGGAAGCGGACCCGGTGTCCCTCCAGGACGATCCGGATCTCCCGCTTCTCTTTCCGATGGGCGACCAGGGCGTCTTTGGCGTTGGAGATGAGGGTGAGGATCACCTGCTGAAATTCGCTTCGGAACCCGAGAATATGGAAATCTTCTCCCTCCAGAGTCACCCGGATGTTGTTTTTGTCGAGGTAGAGGGATTGCATGGAAAGGATCGATTCGATCGCTTTGCGGACGCTGAATTGTTCCCGGGTTTTGTTTTCCCGGAAGAAGTTTCGGAAATCCTCGATCGTCTGGTTCATGAAACGGATCGTCTCTTTGTTTTTGCGGACGAACTCTTCCAGATACCGGTCGTCAATCCGACCCTCCCGGTGGTCGTACCGCAGGTTCTGGATGCTCAGGCTCAGGGCGCTGAGGGGTTGACGCCACTGATGGGCGATGACGCCGATCATCTCGCCGAGGGCCGCCATTTTCGACTGCTCCTGGAGCATGCGGTGCTGGGCCAGGTTTTCCTCCATTTTCATCCGGATTTCCCGTTTCAGTTTCTTGTTGATCGATTTGAGGAGCCATTGGCGATAGACGATCAGAAGGAGGATGCCCAGGAGAACGAGCGCCCCGTAGAAAATCCACCGGTAATCGTAGGTTTCGACGATCTTCCCCTGGACCCAGCGGGCGTAGATGGCGTTGCGTTCGGTGGGACTGATCTTGGAAAGTGCCTCTTCCAGGCGTCCGAGAAGCTCCGGGCGGTCTTTGCGTACGGCGATGGAGAGACGGTAGCGCATGTCGAGGTAGCCGGCCACGTGGAGGTTTTTGAGTTCGTAGCGGTTGATGAAATAGGAGGCGACCGGCAGGGTGGCGATGGTACAGTACGCTTCCCCGGATGCCACGCGTTGGAGGGAGTCGATGTAATTCCGGGTTTCGATGATTCGGATCCCCGGATGGAGTTCCCGGAGTTTCTGGATCAGACCCGATCCCTTTTTGCGGGCGATCGTTTTGTCGACGATATCCTCCAGCCCCCGGATGAAGGGTTTGTCGTTGCGGGTGATCACCGCCAGGCGGTAGACCAGATAGGGGGTGGTGAAGTTGGCGTATTCCCGGCGTTTCCTGGTCGAAATCGCAGCGGGGAGAATGTCGCACTTTTTCTCTTTCAGAAACTCCTGGGATTGGCTCCAGCTTTTGGTCGGAACGTTGACGAAATGGAGATTCTCTTTCTTTTCGATGAGGCGAAGGGTATCGATGGCGATGCCGCGCATCCGGCTCATGTCCCCCTCTTCGGCGAATTCGATGGGGGCCCAGTTGGGATTGTTGCACATGCGGATCACTTCGGGATTTTTCCTCTTCGTCGTTGCGCTCCGGTTGGCATCGGTATGGAGGAAAAGCCCGGGAGCGTGGCCGGTCCAGCGTCTGTAGATCCGTTCACTCTCCCGGGGGTCGACGTGGTACATCGCTTTTTGGAGGAGATCCCTCAGAAGCTTTTTCCCCGGTCCGGTGGCCAGACGCAGTCCGATGGTCAGGCGTTTGTCGGGAACGATGAAAATATGCTCGACGTGGAGTTTGTATTTCCGGATCAGGTGGTTGAGAGTCTCCAGGCTTCCCACCGTCGCCGCACACTCCTCCCGTTCCACCGCCCGGAGGCATTCCAGAGAGGAGTTGAGGGGTTCGAGCCGGATGTTCGGATAGTAGGCTTTGAGAAAGTATTCGATGTAGAAATCTTTCGGAACACAGACCTTTTTCCCCGTCAGGGCCGTGAGATTGGAGAGCTCGGTGCGATTGGTGAAGATCGCTTTGTGGGAGACGGCGTAGGGTTCGGTGAAGTACATCCACTCCGTCCTCTGGGGAGTCAGCATGATGTTGAGTATGGCGTCGAGCCTCCCCTTTTTGAGCATCATGACATAGTCGCTCCATTCGTATCCGGAGACGAACTCCACCTTCATCCCGAGTTTTTTCGCCAGGAGCCGGATGTAGTCGACGGAGATTCCGCTGGGCTTTCCGTCCTCACTGAAGTTGAAGGGAGGATAGTTCATTTCGTTCTGTACCCGGATGACCGGATGTTCCCGGATGTAGGCACGCTCCCGCTCCGTCAGGGGAATCTGTGCGGCCGATGCCTGGAGCCCCGTCACGAAGAGGAAGAATATGAGGGATATACTCCCCATCCAAAGCTTGATGGATTCCATTATATAAAATTTTCCCCCTCTCTTTCTCTGCGAAAGATCTATTAACCTCTAATCCATTATATCAAAAGAAGCATAAGCTTTTTTTCCGACACAGGTTTATAATATTTCATGTTTGGATAGCTCTCCCTTGTGCGCGGCGGCGGGGCGCGGGGTTTGCCTGGGACCCCGGGGATGGAACGTCTCCGTTTTTCCGATCCGTCCGTGATCGCGATCCTGCCTTTTGCCGCCGTTTGACGGGTTTTGACACCAATCGAAACGGAATCTATTGTATCATCCGGATCGAAGAATGTTCCGGGACCGATGAACAGATCGGGAGATGCCCGAAGGAGGCGAAGAGACGATGAAGGACCGACGAAACGGGACCGAGGCTTTGGATCTGTACGCGAAAGTGGAAGACCTGCTGGGGGTCCACGAAGCCGCCCCCAGGCTCTACGCCCACTACCTGTTGACTCTCCATTCCCTGGAGTTTGAATCGCTGCTGGACGTGGGGTGCGGGAGCGGGGAGTTCATCCGGCAGATTTCCGGAGCCTTTCCCGACGCCCGCTTCATCGGGATCGACCTGAGCCCCGAGATGGTCCGGCGGGCCCGGGAGAAGGGGGTCGATGCCCGCTGCGCGGACCTCTGCGACGTGGAGGGTCGCTTCGACGTGATCACCTGCGTCTTCGATATGCTCAACTACCTCTCCCCCGAAGAGCTCCCCGGCTTCATGCGCTGCCTGGCCGCCAGGCTCCGTCCCGGCGGGTTCCTCCTCTGCGACCTCAACACCCTCCACGGTTTCGAAACGGTCGCCGTGGGAGCGTTCACCGCCGAGGACCCGACGCGTTTCGTCGCCATCGAGAGCGATTTCGAAGCGGGGATCTACACGGCGGACTTCACGCTTTTCGAAAAGAAAAACGAGGGGTGCTGGAAGAAAAATTCCCGACGGATCCGGCAATATCCCCATACGCCGGAGCTTCTGGCCGGACTGGGGAGGCTGGAACTCGTTCACGATGAAGGAATCTGTCTTTACGACGAGGAAGAGCCGGACAAACGTTTTCTCGTCTATCGTTACGACGCTTCGGCATTCCGGGGATAACGTGATGGCCTACGATCTGAAAGAGAAACTCGTCGTCGCGATCTCTTCCCGGGCGCTTTTCGACCTGGAAGAGGAGAACCGCCTCTTCACCGAAAAAGGGCTGGAGGATTACTACCGCTATCAGATCGCCCATGAGGATCGGATCCTCAAACGGGGAGCGGCTTTCAGCTTCGTGCGCAACCTGCTGCGGATCAACCGCCATTTCGATCACAAACTGATCGAGGTGATCATCCTTTCGCGGAACAATGCTGCCACGGGACTGCGGATTCGCCGCTCCATCGAGCACTACGGCCTCGACATCGACCGGGCGGGGTGGACGGCGGGCCGGCCCATCAGCCGCTATCTCAAAGCCTTCGACGTGGACCTCTTCCTCTCGGCCCACGAGGCGGATGTCCAGGAGGCGATTGACGCGGGGGTGGCGGCGGCGCGGATCATCCCCCGCAAATACAGGAAGAAGCGGAAGCGCAAAGAGGTGCGGATCGCTTTCGACGGGGATGCGGTGCTCTTCTCCGACGCTTCGGAGCGGATCTACAAGGAAAAGGGGCTGGATGCCTTCCTGGAGCATGAACGGAAGAATGCCAGGCGCCCACTGCCCGAAGGCCCCTTCGCCAAGCTCCTTAAGGTGATCTCGAAGATCCAGGAGCGTTTCCCCATGGAAAAAGCCCCCATCACCACGGCCCTCATCACCGCCCGCAACTTCTCCACCTTCGAGCGGGTGATGCGGACCTTCGACGCCTGGGGGGTGCGGGTGGACGAGGCGTTCTTCCTGGGAGGGATGGAAAAGCGTCGGGTGGTGGAGGCCTTCGGAGCCGACATCTTCTTCGACGACCAGGATGTGCATCTGAAGGGGACCAGCCGTAAAACTCCCAGTGCCCGGGTTCCCTACCGCCGGGGGAAATCCGCCGGAAAACGAACGAGCAAAACGGGGAAGGAGAAGAAGAAGTGAAGGAAAAAGACCGGGTTTTCGAACGGGCTCCCGAGAAAAAGTTCGAGTTCGACGAGACGGTGGCGGCGGTTTTCGACGACATGCTCACCCGCTCGGTTCCTTACTACGACGAGGTGATCCGGCTCTTGACGGAACTGATCCTTTCGGGAAAACAGGAGGGGCTGAGAGTCCTGGACCTGGGCTCCTCCACCGCCCGGCTGCTGCTGGCGCTCCACAGCGCCTCCGCGTATCCGCTGCGCCTCCGGGGGATCGACAATTCCCCCGCGATGATCGACCGGGCCCGGAAGAAGTGCGCCGCCTTCGGGGCGGAGGAGATCGAACTGATCGAGGGGGACATTCTGGAACATCCCTTCGGGAAACAGGATGTGGTGGTCGCCAACTACACCCTCCAGTTTATCCGCCCTCTGGAGCGTCCGGCCCTGGTGCGGAAAATCCACGAAGCGCTGGAGGAGGGGGGAGCGTTCTATTTTTCGGAAAAGGTGGCCTTCGAGGATCGCTTCCTGGACAAAAAAATGATCGACATCTACTACGGGTACAAGCGCCGCCAGGGCTACAGCGACTACGAGATCGCCGCCAAGCGGGAGGCCCTGGAGAATGTGCTGATCCCTTTTACGATCGAGGAGAATATCCGCCTTTGCCGGGAGGCGGGGTTCTCCCGGGTCGATACCCTTTTTCAGTGGGCCAATTTCGTCACCTTCCGGGCGAAAAAGTAGGCCTCTTTTCACAGAGCCCATCCTATGGTACATATTTTTTAATAGGAGTTTTTCACCGTTTATTCACGGCGTGAATAAGCGTCAAAAACCTCAAAAAAGAATAATTTTCTTCTTGCTTTTTCGGGCCCGTTCTCAGGGAAATGAAAGCGTTTTTTATCTATGCGCATCTATAAAGGTCCCATGATATGGGAATCGACGGTTCTTCAAAGCTCCGGGAGCGCTTTCAGATGGGGCCGAAAAGCCCGTCGGTCGTTCTCTGATGGGACTTTGGGTATAATCCTTTCCAAAATTTCGAATATTCACAGGATGTGAGCAAGGATGAGATCATGACATGGAGTCCCAGCAGTTGGCGTGAATTTCCCATCAAGCAGCAGCCCGTCTACGAAGATCGGGAGCTTCTCGAAGCGGTAGAGAACGAGCTCAGGAGTTATCCTCCCCTGATTTTCGCCGGAGAGGCGCGAAATCTTCAGCGCGACCTGGCCAAAGTGGGCCGGGGGGAAGCCTTCATCGTACAGGGGGGCGACTGCGCCGAGAGTTTCGCCGCCTTCAACGCCGATACGATCAAGAACCTCTTCAAACTGATTCTCCAGATGTCGGTGGTGATGACCTACTCCAGCGGCAAACCGGTGGTGAAGATCGGCCGCATCGCCGGACAGTTCGCCAAACCCCGCTCCAGCGACTACGAGGAGATCGACGGCGTGAAGCTTCCCAGCTACCGTGGGGATATCATCAACGACATCGCCTTTACCGAAGAAGCCCGCAAGCCCGATCCCCGGCGTATGCTCAAGGCCTACAACCAGTCGGCGGCCACCATGAACCTCCTGCGGGCATTTTCCCGCGGGGGACTGGCGGACCTCAATCAGGTCCACCAGTGGAACCTCGACTTCATCAAGGGTCATCCCCTGGGGCAACGCTACGAAGAGCTGAGCAACCAGATCGACAAAGCGATGAAGTTCCTGGCTGCTGCGGGGATCAGCAGCGAGACGGCTCCCCAGTTGCGCCAGACCACCGTCTATACCTCCCACGAAGCGCTTCTGCTCAATTATGAAGAGGCGTTGACCCGCATCGACAGCCTCACCGACGAGTGGTACAACACCTCCGCCCATATGCTCTGGATCGGCGATCGGACCCGGGACCTCGACGGCGCCCATATCGAGTATTTCCGGGGCATCAGAAACCCCATCGGATGCAAGGTCGGCCCCAGCATGCAGCCCGACGAGCTGGTGGCGCTGGTGAACAAGCTCAATCCGGACAACGAGGAGGGACGACTCAACCTGATCGTCCGTATGGGTGCCGACAAGATCGCCGAGCTCTATCCGCCCCTGCTGCGGGCGGTCAAGGAAGCGGGCAAGAACGTCGTCTGGACCATCGACCCGATGCACGGCAACGTGGAGAAGACCGCCACCGGCTTCAAAACCCGGGATTTCGATAACATCCTCGCCGAGGTCCGGAAATTCTTCGAGATTCATGCCAAAGAGGGGACCGTCGCCGGGGGGATCCACCTGGAGATGACCGGGGAAGATGTCACCGAATGTACCGGCAGCACCTCCAGCCCCATCACCGCCGACAAGCTGGCCGACCGCTACCATACCCAGTGCGACCCCCGGCTCAACGCCAAGCAGGCCCTGGAGCTCGCCTTTATGATCGGGGAGGAGTTTTAAAGGTTCGGAACCGTGTATCGCTATCTTCATTCGTTGGATGCGCTGGTTTCAGTGATTGTCAGCGGGGAGAGGATCGTTTCCGAAACGGAAAGAATGTTTCGGGAACGGTTCGGGAATCTCCCGGAGCGTGTTGGAACGTATGTGGTGGAAAACGGCTATGTCGAACGTGAATGGCGCGACAGCGTCGAACTCTATTACGGAGTCAGTCACTATCATCTTCCCGGGACACTGACGAGGGTCCATTTTGTCTCCGAATTCATCGAATCTTACGAAGAGATCGATGACGAAAACTATTTGGGATATGTCACTTTTTGACCAATACCCGTTCCCAAAGCGGCTTTTCCCAGGATTCGATTGAGATGGGAAAAAGCTTCCTATGTACCGAAGGGGGAAGCCTCTTCTTCCCGGCTTTATGTTCTCTCCATCGATACGGTGGTGAATTTTCCCCATCGACAGATCCGTTACCCTGCTTTCCCTCTCTATGTTCAGGACGGCATGGTGGCGGTGTGTGCCCATGCGGATATGTTGATGGTGGCGCGGGAGCTCGAAGCGAAACGGATCGCTTCAAGCTTCTACGTGCGTTGAAGTTTCGGAGTGCTTCGCACCGATACGATAAAAACGATTCGTCCGTCCCTATATCTATATTCGAGTTCCATATCGTGAATATCGAGGATGCTTTTGACGATATAGAGTCCGAGGCCAAGACCGTTTCGGGAGGCGTGAAAAGGGGTGAAATACTCCTCGAGCGATCCTTTGAGGGGTTCGCCCCGGTTGCTGACGATGATACGGGGTCGACTTACCAGAAGATCGACGTGGTGATCGGGGGAGTATTTGATGCCGTTGTCGATGAGATTTTTTAGGGCCAGGGTCAAGAGTTCGAAATCGGCTTGAAATGTGAAATCTTCCCGGATGACCGTGTGGAGATACTTTCCCGGATTGTCGAGCATCAGGAGATCGATGCTGCCCTCCAGGATGTCGCTGGCTTTGTAGGGGCGGAAGTCGGGCTGAAAATTTCTGGAGCTGATCTGTTCGACTTTGGCGAATTCGTCGATGAGAAGGTTGAGTCGCTGAAAGATGGCGTGGAACCGCTGTTTCTTTTTCGGATCGTCGATCATCTCCGAAAGGAGCCGTCCCTTGGCGATGGGGGTCTTGAGCTCGTGCATGATCGCCCGCAGCAGCAGCTGTCGGGAACGAAGCAGATCCCGGATCGTCTGGACCGCCTGGTCGAAGGCGTTGGCCACTTCGGCGATTTCATCCCTTCGGTTACTTCGGCAGCGGATGTTCAGATCTCCCTGGGAGAAACGGATGATTTTGTCCTTGAGTTCGCTCAGGGGTCGGATGGAGCGGACGATCCAGAAATAGAGAAGGCTCAGGAGAATCAGAGCGCTGACGAACGCGAGGGTGAGCTCCAGGGGGAACCGGGGTTTGTTCATGTTTTCCAGGATCAGTTTGAAACGATCGTTGTTGATGAGAATGTAACGATGAAGCCGTACGTGGACCACGGCGAACCGTTTGTTTTCTCCCTGGGGAGTGCGGAGTTCCTGAAGCAGTGAGACGTTTTTCCCTCCCGCATCGACGATTTTGATATTTTGGGAAGCGAGGTAGGCGGTATCGATCTTGCCGTGCTGGAGATAATAAAGATAGAGATAGTGGATGTTGGCACGTTCCTGCATCGCGATCTCCTGCATGGAACGGTCGTAGGAGCTTTTGATCAGGGCGGTGAACAGGGTGATGAGCAGGATGAGTGCGAAGGCGAAGATCAGGTCGATCTTGCTCCGGAGAGAGTGGACCTGGAGGCGGTCAAACAAGCTTGTATCCTATCCCGCGCACGGCCTGGATCGCCTTGGGATTGCCCAGCTTGGAACGGATTTTGCTGATGATGACGTCGAGACTTTTCTGGGAACTGTCGCTCATCACCGTCGATTCGTTGATGAGTTGTTCCCGGGAGAGGGTGATTCCCTGTTTGCGGATGAGTTGGGAGAGGATGTCGAACTCGGCGGGGGTGAGCTGGAGAGCCTGACCGTGGTAGTAGATGGTATCCCCCCGGATCTCGTATTCGCTGACAGGTTCCTGGCTGGGTTTGCCTCCTTTGCTGTAGCGACGCAACAGGGAGACGATGCGGGCGTAGAGCTCTTTGGGGTCGTAGGGTTTGGGAAGGTAGTCGTCGGCTCCCAGCTCCAGGCTCTTGACTTTGTCTTCGATATCGCTGCGGGCGGAGGAGATGATGATGGGGATGTTGTACTTTCTGACCACCTCTTCACAGACCTCCAGACCGTCCATACCCGGGAGGGTCAGATCCAGGAGCAGCAGATCGTAATTCTGCACTCCGGCGCTGACTCCCAGGAACGGATCTTCGTAATTGGTCACTTTCATATTGAACCGGGAGAGGTATTCGGTCAGCAGTTCGGCGAATTCTGGGTCGTCTTCGATCATCAGAATTTTGACGGGATCGTGTTGTTCCGGCTGTTTCATGGGAACTATTCTAACAAGGGAAGATTAATTGAATCCGATTCGCTATGATAGAAAAACGAATCTTCCTCTGTAGAGAAAGGAGGTTGTCCATGAAAAACGTCCGAGGAATCCTTTTCGACATCGGTGGGGTGCTCTATGTGGGAGAGACTCCCGTTCCCGGCGCGCCGGAGCTTATCGCTTCGCTTCAGGGAAAGGTGAAGATGCGCTTCGTCACCAACTCCACCCGCCGTCCCCCGGCGGCGATCCATGCCAAACTGCGGCGGATGGGCTTCGAGGTGGAGCCGGAGCAGCTCTTCACGGCCCTGGCGGCGGCCAAGCGGATCGTGGAGGCCTCCGGGGGGAAGGCGGTGACGATCCTGACCGAGGAGGCGGAGAAGTATTTCGGAAGCCTCCACTGCATCGACACCTCCAGCCCCTTCGTCGTGGTGGGCGACGCCGGGGAGAACTTCAACTATCCCCGGCTCAACCGCGCCTTTCGCACCCTCATTCACGGCGCCCAGCTCATCGCCGCGGCCCAGAACCGCTACTTCAAGGATGCCGACGGGGAACTGAGCATGGACGCGGGGGGCTTCGTGCGGGCCCTGGAGTACGCCGCCGGGACCGAAGCGCGGCTGGTGGGCAAACCCAACGCCGAGTTTTTCCACCAGGCGGTGGCCTCCATGGGGCTGAGCCCCGAGGAGGTGATCATGGTGGGGGACGACATCGAGAGCGACATCGCCGGAGCCCAGGCCGCCGGGATCCGTGCGGTCCTGGTGCGCACAGGCAAGTTCCGCCCCTCCGACCTGGAGGGGGCGATCTTTCCCGACGAGGTGATCGACTCGGTGGCGGAACTGGAGGGGCTGCTGGAGCTCTGAACTTGAAAAAATCCCGGAGATGATGTGCATGGATGGGAGTCTTGCAGATCGACAGTCCCGCTGAGAAGGTTGAACGGCTGAAAAACTATGCAAAACAAAGGGCGAAGGGAGGAGATCCCCGGAGGGGCCGAGAACTTTTGGAAAAAATAGAGCGCATTCCTGGAGAGGCATGAAGTTCTTTTGGAGAAAGAGTAGGATAAAATCTTCTCCGATATATTTCGTCTCGAAAGGATAGTGATGTCAGTCAAATGCGCGTTTCTTTTCCCCGGACAGGGGTCCCAGGCCGTCGGCATGGGCAAAGATTTCTACGACAACAGCGAAGTGGCCCGGGAGCTCTTCGACGCGGCGTCGAAGCGGACGGGGATCGATTTCGCCGAGCTGCTCTTTACGGAGAACGACCGGCTGGAGCGGACCGAGTACACCCAGCCGGCGATCCTGCTGGTGAGCGCCGTGGCCCACCGGCTCTTCGAAAACGCCATGCCTCTGCGGCCCGTCTTCGCCCTGGGGCACTCCCTGGGCGAGTTCTCCGCCCTGACCAGCGTCGGGGCCCTGGACGCGGTGGATGCCGTGGAACTGGTCAACCTGCGGGGGCGGCTCATGGCCGAGGCCTGCGCCGACAAAGAGGTGGGGATGCTGGTGAGCCTGGGGCTCCCCGACGAGAAAGTCGAGGAGCTCTGCGCCGCCGAGCGGGAAGCCGGCGCGCAGGTCTGGCCCGTCAACTACAACGCCGAGGGGCAGATCGTCATCGCCGGGATCAAGAGCGACCTCCAGGCCCTGGAGCCCAAGCTCAAGGAGGCGGGAGCCCGCCGGGCGATGCTGCTCAACATGTCTGTCGCCAGCCACTGTCCCCTGCTGGAGAGCGCCGTCGCTCCCCTGGGCGACGCCCTGGCCAATACCCTGCGGGACGAGTTCACCGCCCCGGTGGTCTCCAACGTCACGGCGGAGAAGTACAGCGACAAGGCGACCGCCCTGGAACTGCTCCCCCGCCAGCTGGTGATGCCGGTGCTCTACAAGCAGTCCATCGCCAAATTCGACGACGAGGTGGATTGCTACGTCGAGTTCGGCCACGGCGCCGTCCTCAAGGGGCTCAACCGTCGCGCCACCAAGAAACCCCATTTCAACGTCGGTGACATGGCCTCCCTGGAGGCGACCCTCCAGGCGATCGGAGAGCTGGGATGAAGATCGCCATCATGGGAGCGATGGTGGAGGAGGTGGATCCCTTCCTCACCGTCAGCGAGCACGAGCCGCTCCTGAAATATTTCAAAAAGCACAACGACGTCGAGTATGCCGGCAACCTCTACCACGAAGCGAGGTTCAAAGACCTGGAGATCGTCCTGAGCTACTCCAAGATCGGCAAGGTCTTCTCCGCCCTGACGGCGGCGACGATGATCGAGCACTTCGGCTGCGATGTGCTCCTCTTCACCGGGGTCGCCGGGGCGGTCAACCCCGAGCTGAAGATCGGCGACCTGATCGCCGCGACCCAGCTCTGCCAGCACGACCTGGACATCACCGCCTTCGGCCATCCCCACGGCTACGTCCCGGAGGGGAAGGTCTACATCGAACCCTCCCGGGAGCTTCTCAAGATCGCCAAAGAGGTGGCCGACGAGCGGGGAATCGAGCTCAAGGGAGGCATCATCGCCACCGGCGACCAGTTCATCGCCGACAACGAGCGCAAAGAGTGGATCGCCCGCACCTTCGACGCCGACGCCATCGAGATGGAGGGGGCGGCCGTGGCGGTGGTCTGCGACGCCCTG